>JAEWFB010000094.1 GCA_023389095.1 Actinomycetes bacterium | reverse complement strand
CGGACGCCGGGCACGAGCTCCGCCTCGACCGGGACGTCACCGGTGGTGCGCCGGGTGAAGATGTCGACCTCGACGCCGCGGGACGCGAGCTGGCGGGCCGTCTCGGCGACGTAGACGTTGAGACCGCCGGCATCGCCCGTGCCCGGCTGCTCCAGCGGCGAGGTGTGCACGCTGATCATCGCGACCCGCCTCGGATCGGCCACCATCGGCATCCCTTCGTCTCGTGGTCCTGCTCTCCCCGACACAACCATCCCCCCGATTCGATGTATTCCACGGTCGCCGGTGACCGTGGAACACATCGACTCGGGGGTGGCGGGGTCGCCCGCGTAGGCTGCGGGCGTGGCCGGCCGCGCTCGCCCCGTCGGGACCATCACCCGGGGCACGACGAACCCCAACCGGCTCAGGCGCTGCGACCGCTGGATCGCCGGCCCGCAGGCCTGGCGCCTGCGCCGCAGCCCCGGCCCACCCGTCGTCGTCGACCTCGGCTACGGCGCCTCGCCGATCACCGCCGTCGAGCTGCACGACCGGCTGCGCCGGGTGCGGCCCGACGTGCAGGTCGTCGGCATCGAGATCGACCCGGCCCGGGTCGCGGCGGGTCGACCGCTCGAGCGCGAGGGCCTGAGCTTCCGCCTCGGCGGTTTCGAGGTGCCCCTCGAGGCCGGTGCCCGGCCGACCGTCGTACGCGCGTTCAACGTGCTGCGCCAGTACGCCGAGGAGGAGGTCGCCGACGCGTGGGGGCTGGTGCAGCAGCGGCTCGCCCCAGGCGGCCTGCTCGTCGACGGCACGTGCGACGAGATCGGACGCCGGGCCAGCTGGGTCGCCGTCGACGCGTCCGGCCCCGTCAGCCTCACGGTGTCGCTGCGGATGGGCGGGCTCGAGCGACCCTCCGACGTCGCCGAGCGCCTGCCCAAGGCGCTGATCCACCGCAACGTGCCCGGCGAGCGGGTGCACGCCTACCTCGCCGACCTCGACCGCGCGTGGGCCCGCAGCGCGCCGCAGTCCTCGTGGGGGGCCCGGCAGCGCTTCCTCGCCATGGCCCGTGAGGTCCGCGAGGGGTGGCCGCTGCTCGACGGCCCGTCGCGCTGGCGGCTCGGCGAGATCACCGTGGCGTGGGAGGCCGTCGCCCCCTCGTGACGCGAGGTGACCCGAGGTGACCGGACGTGACCCGACCTGACCCGGACGGGGGCGAAATCTCACGAGGGTCCGTTCCGCCCCCGGCGCGTGGCCCGGGCGTAGCATGAGCGACATGTCGCAGGGCGGCATGGCTGCGTGGGGGCGGGGTCGTGGAGTGAGCTTCTACGCGCTCGACAACGAGGGTGTCACAGCCGTGGCGAGGTACGTCGCAGACGGTTGGGACCATGACGAGTGCGTCGTCTCGATCTGCACGACGGGCCTACGGCGACGCGTGGAGGGCGCGCTCGCCACTCTGGGCTACGGTCCTGGCCCCGAAGAGGCCGCCGGACGCTACTGGCCGCGCGACCCCGAGGCGTCGATCGCCGGCTTCGTCGTCGACGGGCACTTCGACGTCGACGCCTTCTGGGAGATGGCCCGCACCCTCGTCGGCACCGAGATCTCCGGCGGGCGACGCGTGCGCGTCTTCAGCGAGACCCTGTCGCTGCTGTGGCAGCGCGGTCTCGTCGAGCCTGCGGTCGAGCTCGAGCTGCACTGGGCCGAGGCCATGGAGGTCTACGACTTCCAGCTCGTCTGCGCCTTCCCCGGCCGGCTGGCCGACCACGCCGAGATCGTCGACGTCGCGCGCATCACGGCCCTGCACGTCGACCTGCACGTCGACCCGGCCGCCCGACCGGGCGCGGCCGGCGACCCCGACCACGCGCGGCTGGTGCCGCGGCTCGGGCTGACCGACGCCTACTCGCAGGTGTACCAGCCGCTGCCCGAGTCGGTGCCGGCCGCCCGGCACTTCGTCCTCGACGTGCTGCGCTCGTGGGGCCATGACGGCCTGACGGCCGACGCGGCCCTCATCGTCTCCGAGCTGGCCACGAACGCCCTGGCCCACGCCGTGACCCCGTTCCGGGCCCTCGTGCAGCGCCGCGAGGGCAGCGTGCGCATCGGCATCGAGGACGCGACCGAGGCCCCGCTCCAGCGTCGTGAACGCCCCGTGGACGCCGTCGACGGGCGCGGTGTCGACATCGTCGAGGCACTGTCGGGCACGTGGGGCGCCCAGGCGATGCCGGGCGGGAAGGTCGTCTGGGCCGACCTCGACCTGCCGGACTGAGCACCGTCACGAGGAGCCGGACGCGCGCGTGCCGCCGGACGCGTGTGGCCCGGCGGCACGTGGATCGGGTGACGCGTCGCGCTCAGCGCGCGTAGTCGTCCTCGAGGCGCTCGATGTCGTGCTCGTCGAAGTGGCCGAAGCCGACCTCGAGGAGGCGACCCGGCTGGTCCCCGGAGTTGCCCATGCGGTGCATGGCGCCCCGCGGGACCCAGACGGTCTCGCCGGGTCCGGCCGTCCACTGCTTGTCGTCGACGGTGACGTCGATCGGCACGTCGAGGACCTGCCACATCTCACCGCGGTGGTCGTGGCGCTGGAGCGAGAGCCGGTGCC
>JAEWFB010000075.1 GCA_023389095.1 Actinomycetes bacterium | reverse complement strand
GGGTGGCGCCGCGCGCCGGGGTGGCGCCACCGGCCGGATGGCAGCCCGGTCGACCGGCTCAGCGCGTCACCGGCGAGTCGGGGACGCTGACGTCGATGGTGTCCCCCGGCTCGGGGAGCAGCACCGTGACCAGCCGGGCCTTGCGCGCGCCGTCGCCGGCCCCGCCCCAGACGACGGTCTTGCGGGTGGACGTCGAGGAGGTGGACGTCGAGGTGACCGTGAAGCTGACCTGGTCGGCTGCCGACACGGTGACGCCCGAGACGTCGCGGCGCACCGACGCCGGCAGGGAGGTGAGCGCCTGCAGGGCAGCCGCCACGCCGGACTTCGTCACCGCGGCGCTGCTCGAGCGCACGAGCGGGACGCCGCCCGGGGCGGCGTCGACGGTGCGGAAGGCGAACCCGTCGGCGTCCACGAGGTCGACGCTGCCCTGCGGCGTGCGCACCGCGAGGACCGCACGTCGTGGCGACACCTCGATGACGACGGTGTGGGGCAGGCTCCGCGAGACCGTGACGTCGTCCCAGACCTTGCCCGCGACGAGCCGCTGCTCGGCGGCCCCGGTGTCGACGCGCAGCAGTGGCCCGCCGAGCGGGACCGCGGCCACCCGCCGCACCTCGGCCGCGGCTCCACCGGTGACTCCACGCACCTGGACCTCGGTCGCCGTGAAGACCCCGCTGAACCAGCCCAGCCACGCGACGAGTCCGAGGACGAGCAGCAGGACGACGCCGACCGCCGCGACGAGCCTGGGCCGTCGACGCGCCGTCGCGGCCCGCCGCTCGAAGCGGGCGCGCGAGGACGACAGACCGCGCCCGGCGACCTGGCGTCCGTGCGACCCGTCGCGCATCAGGCCTCCCCGTCACCGAGTGCCAGCAGGACCTCCGGTCCGATCATGGTGACGTCGCCGGCCCCGACCGTGAGGACGAGGTCGCCGGGGCGCGCCAGCGCGGCGACGCGACCGGCCACCTCCGCCCACGACGGCACGTAGAGCACCTGCGCCTCGGGCCGTGCCTCGAGGACGGCGTCGACGACGAGCCGGCCGCTGACGCCGGGCACCGGGTCCTCGCGCGCGGCGTAGACGTCCATGACGACGACGACGTCGGCGGGGGCGAGCCCGGCGCCGAGCTCGGTGGCGAAGTCGCGGGTGCGGCTGTAGAGGTGCGGCTGGAAGACGACGAGCAGCCGGCCGGTGCCGGCCACGAGACGCACCGCGGTCTCGACGACGGCGGCCACCTTGCCGGCGTTGTGGGCGTAGTCGTCGACGACGACGACGCCGCCGGCCTCGCCCTTGGGCTCGAACCGGCGTCGGGTGCCGGTGAACGACGCGAGACCGGCGAGCACCCGCTCGGGCTCCTGGCCGAGGCCGTGGACTGCCGCCGCGTACGCGGCGGCCGCGTTGAGGGCGTTGTGCCGACCCGGCACGGCGAGCGTCATGGTGTGCTCGCTGCCGCCGTCGACCAGCCCCACCGACGCGGTCAGGCCGTCCTGCTCGTGGTCGCGCAGGACGACGTCGGCGCCGGCGGCGAAGCCGTACGTGACGACGCGGGTGCCGCCCGACCGGGCCCGGTCGGCGAGCGCCGCCGAGCCGACGTCGTCGAGGCAGGTGACGAGCAGGCCGCCGGGACGGATGGTCGCGACGAAGGCGTCGTAGGCCGCCTGGACGACCTCGAAGCTGTCGTAGAAGTCGAGGTGGTCGGGCTGGACGTTCGTGACGACGGCCACCTCGGGGTGGTAGACGACGAACGAGCCGTCGCTCTCGTCGGCCTCGACGACGAAGACGTCGTCGGCGCCGTCGTGGGCGTTGGTGCCGTGCTTGGCCAGCTCTCCCCCGACGGCGAACGACGGGTCGAGGCCGCAGCCCTGCAGGGCGACGGTGAGCATCGAGGTGGTCGTCGTCTTGCCGTTGGCCCCGGCCACGGCGACGGCGCGCCGTCCGTGCATGAGGGCGGCGAGCCCCTGCGCCCGGTGCAGCACGGGCACCCCGCGCTCGCGCGCCGCGACGAGCTCGACGTTGTCGTCGCGGATCGAGCTGCTCATGACGACGGCGTCGGCACGCTCCTGGTGGGCCGGGTGGAACCCGACCCACACGTGCGCACCCTCGCTCTCGAGCGCCTTGAGGACCGGGACGTCCTTGGCGTCGCTGCCGGTGACCGCGACGCCGCGGGCGAGCATGATGCGCGCCACCCCCGACATCCCGGCCCCGCCGATGGCGAGGAAGTGCACGCGTCCGAGGTCGGCCGCGTCGGGGACCGGCGCGGTGAAGTCGAAGCGGGCTGCGGCGAACGGGTCGGTGACCGACGGGTTCATCGGCGCACCCCCTCCCGGCTCGTGCTCGCCGCGGCGTCGTCGACCATGTCGGCGAGCCGCTCGTCGGCGGCCCGCTCGCCCAGGGCCGCGGCGGCCGCCGCCATCTGCTCGAGACGCGCGCGGTCGGTGGCGAGGGCGACGCCCTCGGTGGCGACCCACTCCGGCGTCAGGGCGGCGTCGTCGACGAGCAGGCCACCGCCGGTCGCGACGACGTCGGCGGCGTTGACCCGCTGCTCGCCGTTGCCGACGGGCAGCGGCACGTAGACGGCGGGCAGGCCGACGGCGGTGAGCTCGCACACGGTGTTGGCCCCGGCGCGCGCGACGACGAGGTCGGCCGCGGCGTACGCGAGCTCCATCCGGTCGGCGTACGGCAGGACGACGTAGGGCGCGCCGCCCTCGGGCACCGTGACCTCGAACTCCTTGCCCAGGCCGGTCACGTGCAGCACCTGCACGCCGGCGCTGCTGAGCCGCTCGACGTTGGCGCGGAAGGCGTCGTTGAGGCGCTGGGCCCCCAGCGAGCCCCCGGTGACGAGGACGGTCGGGTACGACGCGTCGAGGCCGAACCGGGCCATCGCCTCGGGACGGCTGCCCGCCCGGTCGAGGGTGGCCACCTCCCGGCGCAGGGGCATGCCGATGCGCGTCGCGTTCTTCAGGGAGGTGACCGCGAAGGTCGTGGCCACGTGGGCGGCGAAGCGCGCTCCGAGCCGGTTGGCCAGGCCCGCCCGGGCGTTCTGCTCGTGGACCACGACGGGGACGCCCCGGCGTCGGGCCGCGAGGTAGGCGGGGGTGCTGACGTAGCCGCCGAACCCGACGACCACCTCGGCTCCGGTGTCGTCGATGGCGGCACCCGCGGCGTCGACGGCGGCCTTGAGCCGCCCGGGCAGCCGCACGAGGTCGGCGCTCGGCCGACGCGGCAGCGGCACCTTCGGCACGACGCGCAGGTCGAGCCCGTGCGCCGGGACGAGGCGTGCCTCGAGGCCCTCTGCGGTGCCGAGGGCGGTGACGCGCACGTCGGGGTGCCGGCGGCGGAGCGCGTCGGCGAGGGAGAGCAGGGGCGACACGTGGCCGGCCGACCCCCCACCGGCGAGCAGGACGGAGGTGGGCGAGGACAGGTGGATCACCGACTTCTGCGAGAGGACAGGGCGCGGGTGCGGGAGGGCAGCACCGCGAGCGACCGTCTGATCATCCCGCGTCGCGACTCGAGCAGCGCACGGCACCCCGGTTCACCCCGGGCGAAGGACAGCAGGACCCCGAGCGCCAGCAGGGTCGTGACGAGCGACGAACCACCCGCGGACACCAGCGGCAGGGGAACGCCGATGACGGGGAAGAGGCCGATGACGGCGCCGATGTTGATGATGGCCTGGCCGATGAGCCAGGCCATGATGCCGGCGCCGGCGACCCGCACGAAACGGTCCTGGGTGCGGCTCACGAGGCGGAAACAGGCCCAGGCGAGGATGCCGAAGAGCACGAGGATCATGAGCGTGCCCGGCAGCCCGAGCTCCTCGCCGATGATGGCGAAGATGAAGTCGTTGTGCGCCTCCGAGAGCCAGGCCCACTTCTCCTTGGAGGCCCCGAGCCCGACGCCCCACCAGCCGCCGTCGGCGAGGGCGTACATGCCGTGCACGGCCTGGCCGCACCAGCCGTCGGGGTTGGTGTTGCACGCCGGGTCGAGGAAGTCGGTGATGCGCTTGACGCGGTTGCCGCTCGTGGCCACGAGGGCTGCGACCCCGGCCGCGCCGACCAGGCCGCCGACGACGAAGATGCGCAGCGGTGCGCCCGCGACCGCGAGGATCGCCGCGATGATGATGAGGAAGACGAGGGCGGTGCCGAGGTCGTGGCCGGCGAGGATCAGCCCGAGCACGACCGCGCTGATCGGCACGAGGAAGGGCAGCAGGACGTGCACGACGCTGGCCATGCGCGTCGACTTGTTGGCGTAGATCGCGGCACCGGCGAGCACGAGCCCGATCTTGGCCAGCTCGGAGGGCTGGAACTGCACCGGCCCGATCGCGAGCCAGTTCTGGTTGCCGTTGACCGAGATCCCGAGCGGGATGACGGCGGCCAGCAGCAGCACCGACACCGCGAGCGCCGGCACCGCCAGGCGTCTCCAGCGGCGGACCTCGAGCCGGCTCGCCACCGCGGCGGCGACCCCGCCGACGACGGCGAAGAGCAGCTGGCGGGCGAACACGGTGTAGGAGGCCTTGTCGGCGAGCAGCTGCTCGACGCTCGAGGCGCTGAACACCATGATGAGCCCGATGACGACGAGGGTCGTCGTGGCGCCGAGGATCAGGTAGTAGGTCGTCAGCGGCGACTCGAGCTTGGCGATGATCGGCAGCGAGCGGGTCGTGCCGGACCGGGCCGCCTCGTCGGCGTGCGCCTCCGCCCGGGCGCGGGCCCGCTCCTTGGCGGCCTGGGCCGCGCGGGCGCGCTGCTGGGCCGACCCCCGTGCCGGCGTCCCCGTGGACCCCGAGCCGCTCGTGCCCTTCGAACCCTTCGCGCCCTTCGAACCCTTCGAACCCTTCGAACGGGTCGAGGTCGTCGTGCTCACCCTTCGCCCCCGCTCGCGCTCGCGTGCCGGCGGACCGCCTCCTCGAAGGCGTCGCCGCGCGCACCGTAGTTCGTGAACATGTCCATGGAGGCCGCAGCGGGGGCGAGCAGCACGACGTCGCCCGGCTGGGCGAGGCGGGCGGCCTGCGTCACGACGCGGTCCATGACCCCAGTGTCGGTCTCGGGCACGTCGACGACGGGGACATCCGGCGCGTGTCGGGAAAGGGCCTGGGCGATCTGGTCCCGGTCGGCGCCGATGAGCACGACGCCGCGCAGCCGGGAGGCGACGTCCTCGACGAGCGCGTCGACGTCGGCTCCCTTGAGCAGCCCGCCGGCCACCCAGACGACGGAGTCGAAGGAGCGCAGCGCGGCGGCCGCCGCGTGCGGGTTCGTCGCCTTGGAGTCGTTGACGAACCGGACCCCACGGACCGTGGCCACCTCGGCGATGCGGTGCCGGTCGGGCCGGAAGGCGCGCAGGCCGTCGCGCACGGCGATGGGCCCGACACCGTACGCACGGGCCAGCGCCGCCGCAGCGAGCGCGTTGGCGACGTAGTGCGGCGGCGGGGGCGGACCGTCGCCCTGGAGGTCGGCCAGCGTGCACAGCTCGGCGGCGGAGCGCTGCCGCTGCTCGACGAAGGCGCGGTCGGCGAGGACGTCCTCGACGATGCCGACCATCGAGGGCGCCGGGATCCCGAGGGTGAACCCGACCGCGCGGCACCCCTCGACGACGTCGGCCTCCATGACGAGCTGCTCGGTCTGGATGTCGGCGACGTTGTAGATGCAGGCCAGGTGGGTGTTCTGGTAGATCCGGCCCTTGGCCCGCAGGTACTCGGCGTAGCCGCCGTGCCAGTCGATGTGGTCGGGGGCGACGTTGAGCACGGCCGACGCGACGGCCGAGACCGAGCGCTGCCAGTGCAGCTGGAAGCTGCTCAGCTCGACGGCGAGGACGTCGTAGGGCTCCGGGTGCAGGACGGCCTCGAGCAGCGGCGTGCCGATGTTGCCGGCCGCGGTGGCACGCAGCCCGGCGTGCTGCAGGATCGAGGCGAGCATCTGCACGGTCGTCGTCTTGCCGTTCGTGCCCGTGACCGTGAGCCAGGGCGCCGCGCCCTGCTCGGCCCGCATCCGCCACGCCAGCTCGACCTCGCCCCACACCGGGATGCCGGCCGTGGCCGCGGCGAGCATCAGGGGGTCGTGCGGCGGGACGCCGGGCGAGGTGACGACGAGCTCGGTGCCCTCCGGCGGCGCGACGACGTGCTCGGGTCCGAGACGCACGTCGACGCCGAGGATCTCCAGGATCGTGGCCCGCTCACGGATGACGTCGGTGGCATCGCGCGAGACGGCGGTGACGCGCGCGCCCCGCTCGGCCAGCGCGTCGGCGGCGGCGAAGCCGGACACCCCGAGGCCGACGACGAGGACCGCGATGCCGCTCCAGTCGGCGTCGCGGTGGGTCAGTCCGGGGCGGGGCTCGTAGGTCGGGTCGAAGGTCACTGGGACCCCACCACCCACTCGGCGTAGAAGAGCCCGAGCCCGAAGGCGACGAAGAGCCCGGCGATGATCCAGAAGCGGACGACGACGGTGACCTCGTTCCACCCGACCATCTCGAAGTGGTGGTGCAGGGGCGCCATCCGCAGCACCCGTTTACCGGTCAGCTTGAACGAGGCCACCTGCGCGACCACCGAGAGGGTCTCGAGGACGAACATGCCGCCGAGGATGATGAGCAGCAGCTCGGTGCGGGTCGTGATGGCGAGGCCGGCGAGCGCACCGCCGAGGGCGAGCGAGCCGGTGTCGCCCATGAAGATCTTCGCGGGCGTCGCGTTCCACCAGAGGAACCCGAAGCAGGCGCCCATCCCCGCAGCCGCCACGAGGGCGAGATCGTGGGAGTCGCGCACCTCGTAGCACTTGATGCCCGGGTTGGTCTGGCAGTTCTGGTTGAAGGTCCAGATGCTGATGAGGACGTACGCGCCGAACACCATCGTCGAGACGCCGGTGGCCAGGCCGTCGAGGCCGTCGGTGAGGTTCACGCCGTTGGAGGCGCCGGCGATCATGACGTTGGCGAAGATGACGAAGAGGATGACGCCGACGACCGAGCTGCCCGCGATGGCGAGGCTGATGTTCGTCTCCCGGACGAAGGAGACGAGCAGCGACGCCGGGGTGCGGTACTGGTCGTTGGGGAACTGGACCGCGAGCACCGCGAAGATGACACCGACCAGGGTCTGCCCGATCAGCTTCTCCTTCGAGCGCAGGCCGAGGCTGCGCTGCTTGCTGATCTTGATGAAGTCGTCGAGGAAGCCGACGAAGCCGAGCCCGGCCATGAGGAACAGGACGAGCAGCCCGGAGGCCGTGGGCGGGTTGAACGTCAGCAGGTGCGCGAAGAGGTAGGCCCCCAGGGTCGCGGCGATGATGACGGCCCCGCCCATCGTCGGGGTCCCGCGCTTGGTGTGGTGCGAGGTCGGGCCGTCGTCGCGGATGAACTGGCCGTAGCCGCGCTTGACGAGGAACTTGATGAACAGCGGGGTGCCGAACAGGGAGATGAGCAGCGAGATGGACGCCGCGAGCAGGACGCCCTTCACCCGGCCACCCCCTGGCTCGCCGTCTCGGGCAACGGCACGCCGGCGATCCGGTCGCCGAGCCAGCGCAGCCCGCTGTCGCGGCTCGACTTGAGCAGGACGATGTCTCCGGCGCGCAGCTGCTCGGTGAGCAGGGCGTGGGCCGCGTCGGTGTCGGGCACCCACGTCGCGCCCGGGAACGCGTCGGCGATCGGTCGGGCCCCCTCCCCCACGGCCACGACGCGGTCGATGCCGCGGGCGGCTGCGTGCTCACCGACGCCGGTGTGCTCGGCGTCGCTGTCGGCGCCGAGCTCGAGCATGCCGCCGAGCACCGCCCAGCGGCGGCCCGGAGTCGCCATCGCCGCGAGGGCGTCGAGCGCGGCACGCATCGAGTCGGGGTTGGCGTTGTAGGCGTCGTTGACGACGACGACGCCGTCGGGGCGCTCGGTGATCTCCATCCGCCAGCGGCTGACCGCCTCGGCCGCGCCGAGCCCGGCGACGACCTGGTCGAGCGTCAGGCCGAGCTCGAGCGCCGCCGCGGCGACCGCCAGCGAGTTGCCCACGTGGTGGGCACCGCTCTGCCGCAGCGAGACCCGTGCGGATCCGTGTGAGGTGACCAGCGTGTAGGTCGGGCGCCCGCGGTCGTCGAGGACGACGTCCTGGGCGCGGACGTCGGCCTCGGGCGAGAGCCCGACGAGGACGACGCGGGAGGCGAGGCCGTCGGCCATGGCGCGCACGAGCGGGTCGTCGGCGTTGAGGACGCTGACGCCCTCGGCCGGGACCGCCCGCGGCAGCTCGGACTTGGCCAGCGCGATGTTCTCCTTCGAGCCGAACTCGCCGACGTGGGCCGAGCCGACGTTGAGGACGACCGCCACCTGGGGCGGCGCGATGCGGGTCAGGTACTCGATGTGGCCCACGCCCCGGGCGCCCATCTCGGCGACGAGGAAGCGGGTGGTCGGGGTGACCCGGCACACGGTGAGCGGCACGCCGATCTCGCCGTTGAGGGAGTTGACCGGGGCGACCGTCTCGGCGACGGTCGACAGGACCGAGGCCAGCAGGTCCTTGGCACTCGTCTTGCCGGACGAGCCGGTGATGCCGACGACGCGCAGCTCGGGCGCGCGGTCGACCACCCCGCGCGCGACCTGCCCGAAGGCCGTCTGGACGTCGTCGACGACGACGCACGGCACGCCGTCCACGACGCGCGAGGTCAGCGCGGCGACGGCGCCGGACGCGACGGCCGCGGCGACGTAGGCGTGCCCGTCGGCGTGCTCGCCCACGCGGGCGACGTAGAGGCTGCCGGCACCGCACTCGCGCGAGTCGGTGCTGACGGGCCCCTCGACGACGACGGCCTCGGGCGCGTCGGTGCCGTGGACGGCCCCGCCGGTGAGGTCGCGGACCTCGGCGAGGGTCAGGGGGATCACGCGGTCACCTCCGGGCGCGCCGTCGCGCGGCGCGTCGAGGTGACGGCGGCGAGGGCGGCGCGGACGGCGTCGCGGTCGTCGAACGGGTGCTTCACTCCGAGGATCTCCTGGCCCTTCTCGTGTCCCTTGCCGAGCACGACGACGGTGTCGACGCGCCCTTCCTGCTCCCCCGGGTCCCCCGAACCGACCGCCGCGAGTGCGACGGCCTCGGCGATGGCGCTCGACCGAGCGCCCCCGTCGATGATCTCTGACGCCGTGGCGGCGCCGGCGGCCACCTCCGCGCGGGCACCCTCGGCGACCGCCGCGCGGATCGTCGCGGGGTCCTCGCTGCGCGGGTTGTCGTCGGTGACGACGACGACGTCGGCACGGCGGGCCGCCGCGGCGCCCATGGCCGGACGCTTGCCGCTGTCGCGGTCGCCGCCCGCGCCGAGGACGGCGATGAGGCGCCCCTGCGTGCTCGGCCGCAGCGCCGCCAGTGCGGCGTCGACGGCGTCGGGGGTGTGCGCGAAGTCGACGACGCAGCGTGGCGTGCCGTCGCCACCGGGGGCGACGACCTCCATCCGACCCGGCACCGCGGGGGCCACGGCCATCGCGGCCTCGACCTCGGCCCCGGTCAGGCCCGTGGCGAGCAGCGCGAGCGCGGCGAGGGCGGTGTTGGCGACGTTGAAGTGGCCGGGCAGGTGCGAGACGAGCGACAGGCCGCGGCCCGTGGCCCGCTCCCGCAGCGTGAACGCTCCCGCGTCGCCCTCCTCCACGGTCCAGTCGACGGCCTGCGACGCGCCATCGACGCCGGTGGTGGCCAGCGTCGTCACCGGCACGCGCGCCTCGCGGGCCAGCCGGGCGCCCCAGGCGTCGTCGACGCACACGACGCCGGCACGTGATCGCTCGGGCGTGAAGAGCGAGGCCTTGGCCGCGAAGTAGGCCTCCATCGACGGGTGGAAGTCGAGGTGGTCCTGGGAGAGGTTGGTGAACAGGGCGACGTCGTAGACGACCCCGTCGACGCGGTGCAGCTCGAGCGCGTGGCTCGAGACCTCCATGACGCAGGCGTCGATGCCACGCTCGCGCATGACGCCGAGGAGGGCGTGCAGGTCGGTGGCCTCGGGGGTCGTGCGCACCGACTCGACGCGGTCGTCGCCGATGCGGGTCTCGACGGTCCCGATGAGCCCGGTGCGCGAGCCGTGCGCCCGCAGCGCGGACTCGACGAGGTAGGCCGTCGTGGTCTTGCCGTTGGTGCCGGTGACACCGATCATCGTCAGCCCCTCCGAGGGCCGCCCGTAGACGGTCGCGGCCGCCTCGCCGAGCACGGCCCGTGGGTCGGCGGCCACCAGCACCGGGACGGCCTTGAGGTCCCCACGCGCCACGGCGTCCTCGACGAGGGCGCGCCCCTCGGCGTCGGTGAGGACGGCCACCGCACCGGCCCGGACGGCGTCGGCGACGAAGCGCGCCCCGTGGACGTTGAAGCCCGGCAGGGCCGCGTAGAGGTCGCCGGGCCGGACGCTGCGGCTGTCGAGGGTGACGCCTGTGACGAGGGTCTCGTCGACGGGGCGGGACGCGCCCTGCGACGGACCTCCCGTCCGGCTCGTCAGGTCGCCGAGGGTGCCCAGCGCATGGAGAGGCACACCCGGCGTGGCGGGTCGAACGGTGGAAGGTGACACGTCATCCCAACTTACAGGCCATCCCGCTGAGCCCGCGCGTTGCTGATGACCGTGGGGTCGTTCGGGGACAGCGGCTTGTCGGCCCAGACGTGGTAGTTCAGGTTCGACTTCGGGCTCGGCGGCGCGCCGGTGCGCTCGAGGATGTAGGTCATGACCTGGTTGAACACCGGCCCGGCGAGCATGCCGCCGAACATGCCGGCCGACGGCTTCTGGATGAAGACGGCGACGACGTACTTCGGCGCCTCGGCCGGCGCGTAGCCGATGAACGAGGCGGTGAAGCCGTTGTAGCGGCCGAGCTTCTCGTCGTACCGGTCGGCGGTGCCGGTCTTGCCGGCCACGCGGTAGCCCTTGATCCGGGCCGCGCTCGCGGTGCCGTTCTGCCCGGTGACCTCCTCCATCATCCGGGACAGCTTGACCGCGGTGTCCTGGCTGACGACGCGGCTCGGGGTCGTCGGCGCCGACGGGATGTAGGTGCCGTTCTCGTCGTAGACCCCCTCGACGAGCGAGGGCGGCACCCGCACGCCCTGGTTCGCGATGGTCTGGAAGACGCCGGCCTGCTGGATGGCCGTGACGGCGTAGCCCTGGCCGAAGAGGATCGTGTAGCGGCGGGTCGAGATCCAGTCCTTGGCCCCGGCCAGGAGGCCGGCCGACTCGCCAGGGAAGGAGACGGGCGTCTTCTCCCCGACGCCGAACTTGCGGTAGTAGGACTCCATGAGGGGCGCCGGGACGCGCTCGCCGATCATCATCGTGCCCATGTTCGAGGACTTGGCCAGGACGCCGGTGGCCGTCATGTTCTCGACGCCGTGCGGCTCGTTGTCCTTGAACGACGTGCCGGCCCGCGGCAGGCGCGGGGGCACGATGACGCCGGTGTCGGGGGTGATGACCTTCTGCTCGAGCGCCGCGGCCATCGTCATGAGCTTGCCGGTGGAGCCGGGCTCGAAGGCGACGTTGAAGGCCTGGTTCTCGAGGTTGGCGGACTTGGCGTCGGCGAGGTCGTTGGGGTCGAACGTCGGGTAGCTGGCGGCGGCCCGGATCTTGCCGGTGGCGACCTCCATGACGACGGCCGTCCCCGACTCGGCCCCGACGGCGGTGACCTGCTTGGCCAGGGCGTTCTGGGCGTACCACTGCAGGTCGGCGTCGATCGTCAGCTTGACGTTGCGCCCGTTGACGACCGGGGTGTCGACGCGCGTGGACCCGGGGATGAGGTAGCCGTCGCGGGCCCGCTCGGCCACCGACCTGCCGGGCGTGCCGGCGAGGGTCTTGTCGAGCATCTGCTCGACGCCGCCGGCCCCGGTCTGGTCCGAGGGCAGCACGTAGCCGACGAGCTGGCCCAGGGCCATCGACGTCGGGTAGACGCGCTCGGCGATGCGCTCGCCGGTGATGCCGGGGACCCCGAGGGCGCGGATCTCGCGGTAGACGGCCGGGTTGACGCTGCGGGCGAGCACGACGTAGCGGGTCTTCTCGCGGGTCAGCAGCGGCGTCAGGTCGGCGACGCTCTTCTGCAGCAGCGGTGCCAGGGCGGCGGCCGCCTTCGTGACGCCGTCGGGCGTGCACTCCCCCGCGACCTTGACGAAGCAGCCGATGATCGTGGGGTCGGCGGCGACGGTGTACCGGTCGACCGACTGGGCCAGCACCTGGCCGTTCGTGTCGAGGATCTCGCCGCGCATGGCCGGTGTCGTCTGCGTGACGAGGCGCTTGGTCAGGGCGGCCGTCTGGGTGGCCGAGGCGTCGAAGGCCTGGATCCGCAGCAGCTGCCCGGCGAAGATCGTGAAGACGAAGAGCGCGACGACGAACATGACCCGGGCCCGGCGGCGCGGGTTGACCTTCGAGATCCGCAGGCGCCGGCGCGGCGCGGGGCGCCGGGGCTCCGGGGCCCGCCGCGGCGCCGGGC
>JAEWFB010000058.1 GCA_023389095.1 Actinomycetes bacterium | reverse complement strand
TCGGCCAGTCGAGCCAGGGCACGTTCTCCGTCGACATCCGCTCCGACGGCCCGCACGCCCTCGTCGGCGGCACGACCGGCGCCGGCAAGTCCGAGCTGCTCCAGGCGTGGATCCTCGGCATGGCCGCGGCGCACTCGCCGCAGCGGGTCACCTTCCTGCTCGTCGACTACAAGGGCGGCTCGGCCTTCCGCGACTGCGTCAAGCTGCCGCACACCGTGGGCCTGGTCACCGACCTGTCGCCGCACCTCGTGCGGCGTGCACTCGCCTCGCTCGCGGCCGAGCTGCACTACCGCGAGCACCTGCTGGCCCGGTTCAAGGCCAAGGACCTCGTCGAGCTCGAGCGCCGCGGCGAGGTCGAGGCCCCGCCCTCGCTCATCATCGTCGTCGACGAGTTCGCGGCCCTCGTCCAGGAGGTGCCCGAGTTCGTCGACGGCGTCGTCAACGTCGCCCAGCGCGGCCGCTCCCTCGGCCTGCACCTCATCCTCGCCACGCAGCGTCCGGCCGGCGTCATCAAGGACAACCTGCGGGCCAACACCAACCTGCGCATGGCGCTGCGGATGGCCGACGAGAACGACTCCGACGACGTGCTCGGCAGCAAGGAGGCGGCGTTCTTCGACCCCGCGCTGCCGGGCCGCGCCGTGAGCAAGACCGGCCCGGGGCGCCTCGTGCCGTTCCAGACCGGCTACGCCGGCGGCTGGACCTCCGACGTGCCGCCGCCGCCGGACATGAAGGTCGAGACGCTGACGTTCGGCTCGGGCACCGAGTGGGAGCCGCCGCGCCGCGACGACGGCGACGACAACGCCGACCTCGGGCCCACCGACATCCAGCGCCTCGTCGCGACGCTCGGCCGTGCCGCCCGTCGCGCCGAGCTGCCCCGGCCGCGCAAGCCGTGGCTGCCCGACATGCGCCCGGTCTACGACCTCGCGACGCTGCCGACCCAGCGCCGCGACGACGAGCTGGTCTTCGGCGTCGCCGACGACCCCGACAACCAGGCCCAGCCGGAGGTCGCCTTCCGACCCGACCGCGAGGGCAACATCGCCGTCTACGGCACGTCGGGGTCGGGCAAGTCGGTGTTCCTGCGCACCATCGCCATCGCCGCGGGCTACACGGTGCGGGGCGGGCCCTGCCACGTGTACGGCCTCGACTTCGGCAACCGTGGCCTCGCGATGCTCGAGGCGCTGCCGCACGTCGGCTCGATCGTCCCCGGTGGCGACCACGAGCGCGTCACGCGCCTCATCCGGATGCTCCGCGCGACGATCGACGAGCGGGCCTCGCGGTACTCGGCGGTCAGCGCCGCCACGATCACCGACTACCGACGCCTGTCCGGGCGCACCGACGAGCCGCGCATCGTCGTCCTCATCGACGGCATGACGGCCTTCCGCCAGGCCTACGAGGTGGGCGGACGCTTCCAGTGGCTCGACATGCTGGCCGGCCTCGCCGCCGACGGCCGCCCGGTCGGCGTCCACTTCATCATCGCCTCGGACCAGCGCACCGGCCTGCCGACGAACCTCGCGGCCGCGGTGCAGGGCCGGATCATCCTGCGCATGAGCAACACCGACGACTACTCGGTGTTCGGTGTGCCCGGCGACGTCCTCACCATGGCCTCGCCGGCCGGCCGCGGCCTCGTGAACGGCGCCGAGGTGCAGGTGGCGGTGCTCGGCGGGTCCTCCGACGTCACCGTCCAGGCTGCGGCCGTCGAGGCCTTCGCCGACGCGACGCGCAAGGCCGGGGTCTCCCCGGCGCCCCCCATCGAGTCGCTCGCCGAGCTCATCCCGATCGGCGACCTGCCGTCCGAGCACGGCGGGCGTCCCGTCGTCGGTGTCGCGTCGTCCTCGCTCGAGCCGCACGGCTTCGACCCCAAGGGCACGTTCGTCATCACCGGCCCGTCGGGCTCGGGCCGCACCACGGCGGTGGCAGCGACGGCGGCCGGTCTCTACCGGTTCAGCTCGCAGTCGGCGCTCTACCTCATGACCCCCCGGCGCAGCTCCGAGCTGCTCGACCTCGGCATCTGGGCCGAGACGGCCGTCGGTGGCGAGGCCACCTCCAAGCTCGCCGCACGCCTCGCGTCGGACATCGAGGAGGGGCGCATCACGCGTCCGGTGGCGGTGTTCATCGAGCGGGTCGACGACCTCGCGCCCTCGGGTGCGGAGAACGCGCTGACGACGCTCGTCAAGGCGTGCGTCGACAACGACCAGCTCGTCGTCGCCGAGGGCGAGGCCGCGTTCTTCAGCAGCAACTTCGGCCTCCAGGCGCTGCTCAAGACGTCGCGCTCGGGCCTGGCGCTGCACCCCGACGGCAACGAGGGGCTGTCCGTGTTCAAGGCGAACCTCCCCGCCCTCAACCGGGCAGAGCTGCCCGAGGGGCGCGGCTTCATCGTCGAGAAGGGCAAGTTCGAGCTGCTCCAGGTCGCCCTGCCATGACGACGTGTCGGGTGCGAATCACGCTGTCGGACAAGCGAACTGGCTTGTGCGACGCGACGCTCCCGGGCGCCGCCCACGGCCCTCCGCCGTCATGGGGAGTCCTCCCCATCGACGTGGAGGAGGTGCTGCCATAGGTTCGTGCATGTCGACGAACGGTGCGACACGGGTGAAGGACCCCGAAGCACCGCGAACGTCACGAGAGGTACAGGGGCCGGCCGACAGGGGTGGCCTGACATCAAGAGACGTCCCGACGCACTCGGGGGAACACGGCAAAGGAGAAGGTCATGGCTTGGCTCGGAATGAACGACGATGAGGTCAACGCCCAGGGCAACGTCCTGCAGCAGCAGGCTGAGGCCATCCAGAAGCTCATCACGAAGGTCGACCAGGAGGTCGAGTCCCTCAAGCAGAACTGGCAGGGCGACGACTCCAAGCAGTTCGAGCAGGAGTGGACCGGCACGCACCGTCCCGAGCTCCAGAAGGCTCAGAAGCTGCTCACCGAGATGAAGACGACGATCGACCACGAGGTCCAGCAGCAGCGCCAGACCTCCTCGCAGTACTGATCGCCCACCACTCATCCACACAACGCAGACTTCTGAAGGGGAACTGACATGGCTGTTTACAAGAAGGGCATGAACGCCGACGCGGTGTCCGCGTCCGGTGACAAGCTCGTCGGCTACAAGGGCGAGCTCGACGGGATCGTCGAGGCCGTCAACAGCGCCGTCTCGCAGATCAAGAGCAACTGGGGTGGCTCGGACGCCGACCGCTTCCAGAGCGACTGGCACGGCCAGCGCCAGGTCGTCTCGGCCGCCGGCGACAAGCTCGACGCGATGGGCAAGAAGTGCAAGACCAACGCCGAGGCGCAGAAGAGCACGTCGGCCAAGTGAGCCGGCACCGGCGGGCGTCCTGACGTCCGCCGGCGCCACGAACCACCGGAGGGTGGCCGTTCTCTCAGGGGAGGGATGGCCACCCTCCGGCGTGTCCGGGGCCCGCCGCGGCCGTGGCCCGTCTCACGTCCGGCGGCACGAATTGGTGTTCCGGTGACCTGAGCCCGTAGATTCTTCGACAAGAAAGCATCAACGCCGAAGTTTCTCCGGACAGGAGGCCCCTCCGTGAGCCTGTTCCCCTCCGTGGCCGTCGTCGCCGACCGCCCCGCCCTCGCCGACGCCCTCACGTCCGCCCTGGCCCACCGCGGCTGCGTGACGGGTGCCCCCGAGTCCGCCGACGTCCTCGTCGTCGACGCCTCCCGCGCCGCCGACGCCATGGTGACCGACGCGCTCGCGGCCGCTCGTGGCGTCGTCGTCCTCGGCGCCCCGGCTGCCGGCGCGCTCGCGGGCATCGCGGCCCAGTCGTCGGGCAAGTCGTCGGGCGCGGCGTCGGGCACCCCCTCCGGTCCGCTCGCCTCCGCCGTCCGCGTCGAGCGCGACACCGAGG
>JAEWFB010000173.1 GCA_023389095.1 Actinomycetes bacterium | reverse complement strand
CGGAACCACTCGACGCCGTTGCGGGCCACCTGCGCCACGCGCCACGTCGTCTCGGCGTTGAGCACGAGCGTCGGCCGCAGCCGGCGCCCGGACGCGTCGACACCGCCACGGGAGACCGGCTGGCGCTTGGTCACCGGCCGGGCCAGGCCGCCGTGGGCGAGGGACACGAGGGCCGACTCCTCCGAGGACACGTACCGCGGCGGCGCCTCGAGCACGTCGAGGCCGGCACGCTGCAGCAGGGCTGCCGTGCGCGAACCGCGGTGGGCCGCGAACCGCACGCGGCGACGACCGGCCACGAGCCCCGCGCCCTCGACGAGCTCGGGCAGGTGGTGCTCGACGACCCACGCGTCCTTGGCGGCGCCGAGCTCGCCGTCGCACGCGTTGACGACGAGGTCGGCTCGGTGGTCGCGGGCGGCCTCGAGCTTGGTGGCCGTGCTGAAGGCGGCGCCACCCCGGCCGGTGAGGCCGGCGTCGGCGAGCAGGGAGGTCAGCGGGTCCATGTCAGTCTCCTGGTGCACAGGTGGGGCGGGGGTCGGGCGGAGTCGGAGGGGTCAGGTCCAGCGCTGGGCGGCGACGGCGTCCCGACGCTCCCGGTCGGCGTGGGTGGCGCTCCAGCGCCAGGCGATCGCGCCGGCTCCGACGACACCGCAGAGGATCGTCGTGCCGCGCAGCAGGGGTTCGGATGCGGTGCCGAGCGCGAGGCCGTGGACCAGCGCCATCGGCCACATCGCGTACGACAGGAGGTGGACGCGTCGCCACGTGCGCTCGGCGAGCCGGTGGCGCAGCGCCGAGGTGACGCCGACAGCCAGGAGGATGTCGAAGGCGAGCGTGCCGAGCCCGACCCAGAGCGTCTCGTAGCCGGACGTGAAGGGGAGCAGGGCGGAGATCGCGTCGATCGACACGTACGTCTCGGCGACGGCGGTGGCGATGTGGGCGCCGAGGAACACGAGCATCCCGAGCGAGAGCCAACGGTGCAGCGCGATGACGACGGTGGCCGACTCCCCGTGCGGGGCGCGGCGGCCGGACGTCACGAGGCCGAGCACGAGGACCACGGTGAGCAGGACGATGCTGGCGATGCCCGTGGCGCGCGAGGTGTACCAGAGCAGCTCGTTCATCAGGCGGCGCTCCTCGTGTGCGAGGCGACCGGGGCGGTCGGTCCCGGCCAGCCCGGGGTCGTGACGACGCGGCCGTCCCTGCCGTCGAGGCGAGCCGGGACTCCCTGCTGTGCGAGCCATTCCGGCGCATCTTCGCCGAGCACGATGGCAGCGGTCGAGGCCGCGTTCGCCTCGAGGCACGACGCGCCGGCGCACGACACCTGCGCCCACACGGCCGGGGCGGTCCGCCCGGTGCGCGGGTCGACGATGTGGTGGCGGGGCCCGTCGTCGGACTGCCAGGTGCGCAGCCGCGTCGAGGAGGTGGCGACCGCCTGGCCGGTCGACTCGACGACCTGCACGGTGTGGCCGCCGGCGTCGACGATGCCGACCGCCCAGCCGGGCTCCGGCACGACGCCGCGCACCGCGAGGTCGCCGCCGAGGTTGACGAGGAACCCGCCGGGCAGGCGCGCCCCGAGCATCGCCGCGATGGTGTCGGCCGCGTGCGCCTTGGCCGACGCGCCGAGGTCGAGCAACGTGCCCCGGGCCACGGACACCCGCCGCGCCGACACGTTGAGGTGGACGCTGTGCCAGTGCGGCACCGCGGCCACGAGCGACTGGTGGAAGACGCCGCGGGCGCGGACGACGTCGAGGTCGGCGTCGTAGCCCTCGGCCGCGAGGGCCGAGCCGATCGTCGGGTCGACGAGGCCGCCCGTGAGCCGGGCCACCCGGAGGGCCGCCTCGAGGTAGTCGGCGAAGGTCGGGGAGACGAAGGCCTCGGCCGGCGCCCGGCGGGCCCGGGCGGCGAGCCGGCTCACCTCGGAGTCGTCGCGGAACCGGCTGACGGCCCGGTCGACGGCCCGCAGGTGCGAGCGCGCGATGGCGAGCGCGGCATCGAGGACGTCGGGCTCGGTGACGAGGATCGAGTTCGTCGTGCCGATGGCGCGGAACGACGCGGAGGCGACGGGTGGCGTGGCGCCGACCGTCGTGACGGCGGAGGTGGTCGTGGGGTGGGCCGCGGAGGACGTCATGAGCCGCTCGACCCGCTCTGGGCCTGCCCGCCCGAGCCGCTGAGCGGCACGACGGCCTGGAAGCCGGACGACTGGTTCGACTGGTTCGACTGGTTCGACTGGTTCGACTGGCTCGACTGGCTCGACTGGTCGGAGCTGCTCGAGCTGCCCGACGAGCTGTCCGACCCGGTCGAGTCGGTGCCCGAGCTGTTCGAGCTGTTCGAGTCGCTGGACGACGCGGACGAGCCGGACGAGCCGGACGAGTCGCTCGTGCTGCTCGACGCGCCGGAGGTCGAGGTCGTCGAGGAGGTGGTGGCCACGGACGCCGTGTGGTCCTGGGCGAGGTGGACGCCGAGGCCGCCGACGAAGAGGGTCGAGGCGGTGAGCAGACCCGACGTCCACAGACGGGCACGGGTCAGGGCGCGAGGCACGGGGCTCATGGGGGACTCCTTCGAGAGGTTGACTCCTCAACCGTCGCGAGCGCCGCTGTGGGCCTGCTGTGGCCGTGCGATGACCACGGCATGGATCCCGGCGGCCCACCCTGCACGCGTCTCCGGCCGAACCGCGTCGATCCGGACGATCCCGCACCCAGGCTCGGACAAGGCTCGGACAAGGCTGGGAGCACACTGACACGCGTCCGGGAATCCGCTTGCGCCACAATGGGACAGGGCATGAGGCTGGCGGCATGACGCTGCACATCCACAACGTGACCTTCCACTGCGCCGACGCGCGGATGCTCGCCTCGTTCTGGTCCGAGCTGCTCCGCTGGAACGTCTACTACGACGACGACCCCGAGGTGGTCGTCGCGCCGTCGTTCCCCAACCCGGGGCTCGGCCTGCTCTTCATCCCGGTGCCGGAGGGCAAGACGGCCAAGAACCGCGCGCACCTCGACCTCGCCCCCGACGCGGGCACCCGCGACGAGTGGGTCGAGCGCGCCGTCGCCCTCGGCGCCAAGGTCGTCGGCGACCACCGCACGCCCGAGGGTCCGGGCTGGGTGACGATGGCCGACCCCGAGGGCAACGAGTTCTGCATCGAGCGCGGCGCCCCCGAGATGGGCCCCCGACCCCCGCGCGCGTTCCGCATCACGACCTGAGCGTCGAGGGCCTGGGCGTCAGGACGCGTCGGGGCCGGCGCCGTGGCGGGCGAGGAAGGACGTCGCGGTGTCGGCCACCTCGCGCCAGCCGCTGTCCACGACGAGCGAGTGGCCCCGCCCGGGGATCTCGACGATCTCGGTCGGGTTGGGGTTGCGCAGCTGCTTCTCGAACGACGCGTGGGCGATGGCCCAGGGCACGATGTGGTCCTTCTCGCCGCTGATGACCAGGAGTGGTCCGCGGTCGGCAGAGGTCGTGTCGACGCTCGCCTCGGTGCGCGGGTCGAGGTTGGCCGTGGCGGCCTGGAACAGCGGACGACCTGGTGCCGGAACTGGATACGTGCGGTAGAGGTCTGCCGCCTCCTCCGCCGACACGGCGTTGGCGAAGGCGTAGCGGAACTGGTCGAAGGTCAGCGAGACGGCGCGGCGGTAGTTGGCCGGGTTGGCGAGCACCGGTGAGGACGCCCGCAGGGCCGACAGCGGCAGCGGCAGGACGCCCCGGAACGGGGCCGGGTCGATCGCGACCGCGGCGTGCGCCAGGCCCGAGCCGGCGACCTTCTGGGTGATGAGGCCGCCGAACGAGTGGCCGATGACGACGGGCACGCGATCGAGCGCGCCGACGATCTCGGCCACGTGGTCGGTGACCTGCCCGACGGACACGCCGGCGAACGCGTCGGGGTCTGCGCGCGCCTCCTCGACGCTCGTGGGGTCGCCGGGCCAGTCGGCGGCGACGGTCGCGTAGCCGAGCGACTCGAGGTGCTCCCGCCAGGCGTCCCAGCTGCCGGCGAGCAGCCAGAGGCCGTGGACGAGGACGACGGGGCGGCGGCCGCTCGCCCGGGCGGCGTCCACCTCGGCGCGTTCCCGAGGCGTGATGGTGGTGACGGTCGTGGTCATCGCGGTGCTCCCGGCTCGACGCAGAACGATCGCTCCACGGTAGCGACTCGGGGGGCCGGAGAGGCGGCGCTCGACGCGTCCGCCCGACCGCCGCACCACCCGAGCGGGACGCGTCGCCCCCGGCCGGCCGGCCGCCGTCGTCGCGACGGGACACACTTCACTCATGGGCATGGACGAGGTTCTCGACGTCATCCGGTCGCTCGACGGCGTGCTCGTGCTGTCGCCGGAGCCCGGCAGCGCGTACCCGGACATCGCGTGGGGCGACCACTTCGCCTACTACGCACCCGACGGCGTCGTGCCGGCCACCCAGCCGTTCGCGACGCTCGTCACCAAGGACTACCCCGACGACACGGCGTCCCGCCTCGATGGGCCCGATCGGTGGCGGCTCAACGTCCACGTCGGCGCGAGCGTCTTCGAACAGCTCGTCGGCGAGAGCCCGCGCGCCTTCGGCGAGCGCCCCGACTCAGGAGCAGCCGTCGACTTCGCGGCGCCCGACGCCGTCCTGCCGCACCCGGTGTACGGGTCGCTCGGCTGGGTCGCGGTCGTGACGCCGGGCGAGCGGACGCTGGCCCTCGCGCTCGATCTCGTCCGTGACGCCCACGCCGACGCCAGACGCCGCGCCGACCGACGTCGGGGGGACGAGCCGACGCCGGGCTGAGCCGGGCACCTGCGTCAGCCCCCGGGGCAGTCGATCTCGTGGCCGCCCGGCCACGCCGGGTCGACCTGCGACCCGGACACCTCGAGGTACCCGCGCTCGCCCGACCACGTCAGGGAGTACGACCCGGCCCCGACCGGGCGGTACCCGTCGTCGGTGGTGTACCGGCTGACGCGCCGGGCAACGAGGTCGCCGGCGGGCAGGACGAACACGGTGCCGCTGCCGCTCATGAGCAGCGAGTGCTCCTGGACCACGACGTGGCACCCGCCGGCGCTCGGTGGCTCCAGCACCATGGCCTCCGACCCATGGCCGAACAGCCAGTCGAGGCCCGCAACGACGCCTGCGGTCACGACGAGCAGCACGACGGCGGCCACGCGCCCTCCGCCCGTACGGCGGGTGACCGGCTCGCCCGAGGAGCGTCGCCGGCGCCGGTCGATGCCGGACAGCACGAGCCCGCCGACGCCGGCCAGGACGCCGACGACGAACAGCGCGGGTGCGGCGTCGGCCGGGTCGCTGACCCGATGACCCACGACGAGGACCTGGTGCCACGCCACCGACGGCACGACGACGAGGAGCGTGAGGGCGAACGACCCGAGGGAGACGTGCTTCGCGACGTGCACACCCCTGCCCACCACGTGCCCCCTGGGTCGACCTGCCCGACGTCAGGACCCTAGCCGTCGACGGCCTGGTCGCGGGCTGCGGCGAGCGACGTTCGGGGCGACCTCCACACGATCTCCACGCCCCCACCGCCTGAGCACCAGGACGCGGCGCAGTGGCCGCACCCTTCGTCAGCAACGCGCCACTACCGTGGGCGGCATGGAGTGCGACGACTACCAGCGCGCCGCGTTGCGCACCGCGCGCGACAAGGACGCCCAGGACGAGTTCCTGCACCTCGTGCTCGGGCTCGTGGGTGAGGCGGGGGAGATCGCCGAGAAGGTCAAGAAGCTGGTCCGCGACCACGACACCGACCTCGCGCACCTCGACCGGGACGACATGGCGGCCGAGCTCGGCGACGTCCTCTGGTACACCGCGGTCCTCGCGAGCTTCCTCGACCTGTCGCTCGACGACGTCGCGCAGCGCAACATCGACAAGCTCGCCGACCGGCAGCGCCGAGCCGTCATCGGCGGCTCCGGAGACCATCGCTGACCTGCCTGACCCGCACGGTCGCGGCCCGGCTGTGCGCGGTTGGTGGGACCCTGACCCCCCGAACCGCGCACAGCTGGACGCGACGGTGTGCGGAGCCGGACCTACGCGTCGAGGCGCTTCCAGGTTCCCTCGGACACGACCTCGACGGCGCCGTCGACGACGGTGATGGCCGTGGAGTCGTCGATCGCGTACGCGGGGACGCCGAGACCGGCCGCCCACCGCTGTGCCTCGTCCATCGTGTTGTCGGGCATGGAGGGGTGGCCGACGTGCGGGAAGATCGAGAAGTCGACGACCCCGAGCGTCTGGTCGCCACCACCCGGCGGCTGCCAGTGCATGAAGTCGACGCCGATGCGCGGCGTCATGACCATGCTGCCGGCGCTGACCCCGACCCAGACGCCGTCGAGGCCGGGCAGCAGGTCGGCGAGGCCGGACTCGCGCATCCAGTGCGCCAGGTACAGGGCGTCGCCGCCGTCGACGAGGAACACGTCGGCGTCGCGTACCCACGGCACCCAACGGTCGGCGTCCATCGTCGGCAGCGCGGTGAGCTCGAGCACGCCGACCGACTTCCACCCGAGGTCGGTCATGGGCGAGGGGGACCGGCCGGCGATGAACCGCCACGTGTTCTCGGGCGGCACCATCGGGTGACCGTAGTTCGCGGTGGGGATGCAGAGCGCGGTGCACTCGGCGATCGGCTTGCCGAGCATCGCCACGAGGGCGTCCTGGATGCTCGGGTTCGTGATTCCGCCTGAGCTGAGAAGAAGCTTCACTGCTACCTCCACGGGGTCGATGGCGCCGTCAGACTAGCCGCGGCCGCCGACGCTCGGGGCCGACGCGCGTCGCGAACCTCCTGACCCCCACTCGTCCATACTCGGGCCATGGACGCCGATACCGCCGAGCCACGGTTCGGCCCGTTCCGCCGGGTCTCGCGGCAGGCGCTGACCGACCTCCTCGCGCCTCCCCCGGGTGAGGGGCCCTCCCTCGTCCTCGTCGACGGGCGCTCCGGGGCCGGCAAGACCACCTTCGCCACCGCGGCCGCCGATGCCCGCGGTGGCAGCGTCGTCGCGACCGACGACGTCGCCTGGCACCTGCACCCCACGGAGTGGGCGGCCCAGATGCTCGAGGGCGTCGTGCGACCGTGGCTGGCCGGGGAGCCCGTGCGGTACCGGCCGCCGGGATGGGTCAGCCGGGACCGACCCGGGCACGTCGAGGTACCGGCCGGGGCGGACCTGGTCATCGAGGGTGTCGGAGCGGCCCGCCACGAGCTGGCGCCCTTCGCCCGGCTCATCGTCTGGGTGGCCTCGGACGCCGTGGAGGCGCGCCGCCGCGGCATCGAACGCGACGTCTCGCTCGGCCGGACGCCCGAGGAGGCCGAGGCCTTCTGGGACGACTGGATGTCGGCCGAGCAGCCGTTCCTCGAGGCCGAGCAGCCCTGGACCCGAGCCGATCTCGTGGTCGATGGCACCGCGACGTCCGACGGGCTCACCGACCACGTCTCGGTGACGGACGGGCCGCGACGCATCCGTCAGGCGTGAACGGCGCAGGCGGGGCCACCGGCAGACGGCGCCCTCAGAACGCGTGGACGTCCGCGCTGCGGGGGTCGGCGGCGAGCGGAGCCGGGTCGTACAGGCCGTCCTTCGCGCGGCGGCGCCACGGGCGGGCGAGGTCGACGGCGATGCGGACGTCCTCCTCGGGAGCGGCGAGGTCGAGGTCGGCGAAGGCGAGCGCCGGCCGGTCCTGCGCCGGACACCGCGCCACCCAGCGACCGCCGGGCGCGGCGATGCCCGAGGGCACCGTGGAGCCGTACTGGGCCGGTACCGAGTAGCCGACCCAGTACCCGAACAGGGCGGCGTAGGACCGGCCGATCTCGGCGCGCATCGCGTCGTCGACCATGACCGAGAGCAGGACGGCGTCGACGTCGAGCCGCTCGTACTCCTCGAACAGGTGCGGGAAGTTCGCCTCGATGCAGAGCGCCACCCCGAACCGGACGCCGTCGACCTCGAAGACGAACGGCTCGGCGCCCGGCGAGTACATCCACGTCAGCTCGGTGTTGGACAGGAACCGCTTGTCGTAGCGGCCGACGAGCTCGCCACGGTCGGACACGACGTAGAGGCTGTTGTGCGGCCGGTGCGGCGGCGTCAACGGGTGGACCGACCCGAACGCCACCCAGATCCGCAGCTCGGCGGCCAGCCGCGCGATCGACTCGGCCTCCTCGCGCAGCAGGTCCCAGTCGGCGCGACCCCAGTCCGCGTCGGACACGGTGTCGGGGCCCGACGAGGACATGACGTGCTTGCCCGGGTACACGATGGCCCCCTCCGGGAACTGCACGAGGCGGGCACCGCCCGCGCCGGCCTCCCGCATCAGCGCGCGGATCCCCGCACCGGCGGCGCGCACGGCCTCCGTGTCGCCCGGGTCCTCGGCCATCCGGCTCTGCGCCACCGCCCACCGCACCGTCGTCACGCCGACAACCTAGGGGCAGCCCCCGACACCGACGGCGATCCTGCGACCCGACGCGGCACAGCCCGGAGCGGCGCGGCGGGCGAGCCGCGTCAGTGGTCGGCGCTGTAGGCGAGGGCGAGGGTCTTCGGCACGACGAGCCGCCACGCGTCGACGACGATCTCGCGCATCCGCTCGACGTCGATGGCATCGAGGCGCACCTCGACCCAGTTGAACCGCAGGTCGCTGCGCCGCGGCATGAGGAACACCTCCGGCTCGCTCGCGACGAGCACGTCGCGCTCCTCGCGCGGGAAGGCGAAGCCCATCTGCGTCTCGTCGGCGGAGAACGCGAGCCACACGGTGCGCCCGACGCGGAACTTCACGCGGTCGCGCACGAGCACCTCGTAGGACCGCGGCAGCAGGTCCGCGACGGCTCGCACGTCGTCGATGGTCACCGGCACGCCTTCCACCCTGCCACGCCGCGTACCTCTCGACACGCTCGGACGCCGCGCGTACCGTGAGCGCGTCGCGACCCCGACGGCTGTCCGGGCGGGCTGAAACGTCGACTCCCACCATCACGGTCCCCAGGAGCGACGCCATGAGTGCCGACACCCCGTCCACGCCGTCCACGCCGTCCACCCTCTCCTCCCAACTCCCGACGCCGGACGACCCGGCCGCCCCGATGCGCGAGCGGCTGCTCGCCTTCCTCGACCGCCTCGGTGCCGGGCTGGCGGCCCGAGGCGACGCCGTCGCCCTGCTCGGGCTGGGCTCGGTCGGGCGCGACCTGCACCGCATCGACGAGCACTCGGACGCCGACTTCTTCGTCGTCGTCGACGACGCGGCCGCCCGTGACCGGTACCTCGCCGACATCGACTGGCTCGAGGCCGCGCAGCCGGTCGTGTGGTCGTTCGAGAACAGCGACGCCGGGCGCAAGGCGCTCCTCGCGGACGGGCTCTTCGCCGAGTACGCCGTGTTCTCCCTGGCCGAGATGGTCACTGCCGGGTACCCGCCCGGGCGGATCCACTGGAGCCGCACCGACGCGCCCGCCGGGCTCGACGTGCCGAAGGTGCCCGTGCCGCAGCCGCCGTCGATCGACCACGAGGTCGGCGAGGCGATCACCAACCTCTACGTCGGCCTGCACCGCGACCTGCGTGGCGAGCGGCTGACCGCCACCCGGTTCGTCCAGGGCTACGCGCTCGACCGGTGGGTGACGGTCCTCGACCACCTCGGCCTCGGCAGCGGGACGCGTCAGGACGTGTTCGTCATCGACCGCGGCGTCGAGCGCCGGTTCGGTCCCGACGTCCTGCCGCTCGCCGAGCTGCTGCCCGGCTACGAGCGCAACGCCGACGCGGCGGAGACGCTGCTCGGGCTCCTCGAGCGCCACGTCGAGCTCGACCCGACGATCGTCGGCGCCGTCCGCGGCCTCATCGCCCGCGTCCGCGCCGAACGGGCCGGTGACGCGTCGGGTCAGAGCTCGAGCGCGTAGACGAGCAGGCGCAGGTCGCCGATCGGGTTCCAGTCGCGGTCGGGCACGCGGACGAACCCGAACCGCTCGTACACGCGGTGCGCCGCGTACATGATCGGCTGGGTCGACAGCACGATGCGATGCCGGCCCAGCGCGCGCGACCGGTCGATGCACTCCTGCACGAGGGCGGTCCCGACACCCTGCCCGCGCCCTTCGGGGGCCACGGCCAGCGTGCGGAACTCGGCCTCGTCCGGCCCGGCGATGTCGGCGAACCGGCCCTGCGACCCGACGAACGTCACGCCGCCGAGCACGGCGCCCTCCGCGTCGCCGGCGACGAGCACCTCGGCGTGCTCGGCGCGCGACGCGACGTCGCGCAGCACGGCGAGGTAGGGGTCCCCGGCGCCGAAGTCGAGCAGGCCGTCGTCGAGGTAGGCCGCGGCCGTGAGCTCGCCGAGGCGGGTGAAGTCCTCGGGCCGGGCGGCGCGGATCGTGAAGGCCATGCCCGGAGTATGCGTCGGGCGCCGGACGCGCCGCACCCCGGTATCGCGCTGCGAGCCGCGCTGACGATTTGCGCTGTTCTTGTACGGTTCTTGCTGTTTCGCGACCCGGTCCCTTGTCGGGTGCCCGGGAGAGTTGTCGTCATGAACCCGGTGATTCTCGATCAGGCGACCTCGCTGCTCGCCGCGTGGCCCCTCGCGCTCGTCGGGGTCGTCATCGTCTCCCTCGTCGGCACGGCCTTCGTCCGCGGCGGCCGCGCCACCGAGACCACGCCCGGATGGCGCGGTGCCTCGCACACCCGCACGTGCCGTTCGATGGGGCACCGCTACGTCAAGGACGCCGCCGGCTGGTGCTGCTCGCACTGCGGTGACGAGATCCTCCACGACACTCCTGCCGGGCGGTCCGTCCGCGAGGCCGCCGGGGTCTGAGCCGACACCGACGGGCTGAGTCGGGTCAGCCGGCGAGGCGCCAGGCGAGGACGCCGAAGAGCACCCCGAGCGAGTTGGTGGCCCAGTGCATGCCGACGCTGGCGAAGACGCTGCCGCTGCGCCGGCGCAGCTCGCCGGCGACCACGCCGCCGAAGGCCGTGAAGAGCACCGTGCCGACGATGACGGCGACCTTCGCCCACGGCCCGAAGGCGGCGAACGCGTCGCCGATCGCGGCGTTGCCGGTGGCCGAGGCCGCGGCGGGCAGCACGTGCCAGAGGCCGAAGAGCATCGAGGAGCCGAGGAGCACCTGCCACATCCGCGCGTGCCTTGACAGGAAGCCCCAGAGCACCGAGCGGAAGGCGACCTCCTCGAGCAGCACGGTGCCGAGGGGGATCATGACGAACGCGGTGAGCAGGGCCGACGCGGGCGGCAGGTGGTAGCGCGCGTCGAGGAAGGCGCTGCGCGTCGACGGCAGCAGGATCCCGACGAGGTAGACGAGCCCGACGACGCCGATGACGCCGAGGCCCCAGCGGATGCCGCGGGCGTGGGTTCGGCGGGCGAGGCCGAGCTGGTGCCAGGTCAGACCCTGCCAGCGCGCGAAGGCGATGAGCACGACGGCACCGACCGGGCCGAGCCACATGGTGTTCCAGCCGAGCACGTGGTCGGCGAGGTTGACGCCCACGAGCGCGAAGACGACGGCCACCGTCGAGGCGAGGCGGGCGCGTCGGCCCCGGGCGATGAGCCGGAGGCGGCGGGCCCGAACCAGCTCGTGCGGCTCGTGCTGAGCGCGACGCCCGAGCGGCCGGCGCGACCGGGGCGTGGAGACGCCGTCAGCGCGGGGTGCGGCGACGGCGTCGGGGCTCAGGGTCGGGGCGGTCATCCCGTCGAGGATGACACGAGATCCTGTGTCCGTTCTGTGGTCCACACAGGGAGCGTGACCCGTTCCTCACCCACGGGCCACGCGCGTCACACCCACCTCACGCGTCAGGGTCCACACCCGGACGAAGCGGGCGGAAGGCGACCATCGGCAGCTGTGCGACGAGGCGACGTCGCGCGTCGGGGGACCCGTCGTAGCGCCACCCGGCCAGCGAGGACAGGTAGGGCCGCAGCGCCGGACGCAGGACCGGGTGGCGCCGCTCGTAGCCCGCCAGCACCTCGACCGCCTCCTCGACGCCCAGCAGCCGGACCGACGCCGGCCGTGGACCGTGGGCGAACTCGACGCGGGCCGAGCCGGCCGCGCGGACGTTGCGCAGCCAGTCGGCCCGGTACCCGTAGCCGGCCATGACGACGGCCTCGCCGGTGACCGGGTCGTACTGCAGCGCCTCGACCACGGCCGTGAACCGACGCCCCGAGCGACGCCCGACGTGCTCGAGGCGCAGGAACCGGTGTCCGAGCACCCAGCCGAGGCCGTGGTCGTAGAGGGCGTTCGGTGCGGCATAGAGGACCTTGAGCCAGGGCGGGATCGGCGCGGCCACCGGGACCCCGCGCTCAGCGTCGACGCAGGATGAGCCCGCGGACGTACTCGGCCTGCCCGAGGTGCTTGGCGGCGTCGTCGAAGACGGACACGATGCGCACCCCGACGGTGACGGGTGGGTCCCACCGGGCGTCGATGACCTCGGCGTACCGGTCGGCGTCGAGCTCGTCGAGGAGGGCGACCGTGCGCGCGTGCACCGCGCCCTGGTAGGCCGCGAAGAGCCCGGTGTCGGCGACCGTGAACGCACCGACGTCGGCGCTGCTCATGCTCCAGCCGTGCGCGTCGCGCGCGTACGGGAGGTCGAACCGGTCGGCCCAGCCGTCCTCGAGCCATGCCGACTCGCCGCCCGCGAGCGCGGCGACCTGGTCGTCCTGCTGGCGTGCCAGGTGCCACACCAGCCACGCGACGTGGTTGGCCTCGGGGTCGGGCCGCCACAGCAGCTCGTCGACGGTGAGCCCGTCGACGACGATGGGGACGCCCTCCTCGATACGGCCGAAGCCGTCGACGAGCAGGTCGTGGGCGGTCTTCGTCGAGTCGTCTGCCATCGCCCCAGCATGCACCCACGCGCCGACGCCGGTGACCCCACGCGACGCGCGGGAGGAATCCGGACGTTTCGTCGCGGGTGTATCTGGCTGCGGCACGGCTCCTCTGAGTTCCCGATGCCCGCCCCGCAGAACCCGTGGGGCGGGCGCCCCGACACCCCACCGAGGAGAACGCGCATGACCATCGACCTCACCGCCCACGTCGCCGACACCGACACGCACGCCGAGCGGGCCACGAGCCTCGCCGGCCTGCGCTCGGGCGCGGTCCCGCTGCCCGTCCACCTGCCCGGCGACGCCGGCTACGACGCCGCCCGACTGCCGTGGAACGTGGCCGTCGACCAGCGCCCGGCCGCCGTCGTCGTGCCCCGCATCGTCGCCGACGTCCAGGCCGCCGTCCGCGCGGCCGCCACCGACGGCCTGCGCGTCGCGGCCCAGAGCACGGGCCACAACCCCGGCCCGCTGGTGGCCCAGGGCCTGTCGGACGTCGTCCTCGTCAAGATGCACGAGATGCGCGGCGTCACCGTCGACGCCTTCCGCCGGGTCGCGCGCGTCGAGGGCGGCGCCATCTGGATGGACGCCACCGAGCCGGCCGCCGACCACGGTCTCGCCGCCCTGCACGGCAGCTCGCCCGACGTCGGCATCGCCGGCTACACGCTGGGCGGCGGGATCGGCTGGTATGCAAGGAAGCTCGGCCTCGCGTCGAACAGCGTCACGGCCATCGAGCTCGTCACCGCCGACGGTGAGCACGTGCGCGCCGACGCGTCGGAGAACCGCGAGCTGTTCTGGGCGCTGCGCGGCGGTGGGGGCAACTTCGGCGTCGTGACGGCGATCGAGTTCCGCCTCCACCCGATCGAGACCGCCTACGCCGGCATGCTCGCGTGGGACGTCAGGCACGCCGACCGCGTCGTGCGCCGGTGGGCCGAGTGGGCCGCCGACGCGCCCGACTGCGTCTCGACGTCGCTGCGGCTGCTCAACCTGCCGCCGCTGCCGATGATCCCGGAGCCGCTGCGCGGCCGGTCGCTCGTCGTCGTCGACGGCGCCGTCGTCGACTGCGACGC
>JAEWFB010000020.1 GCA_023389095.1 Actinomycetes bacterium | reverse complement strand
GGCTCGATGCGCGCGACGGCGTCGATGAGCCCGATGTGGGTGGTGACGTGGATGACCTTGACCTTCTCGGTCGAGAGCATCATCGACACCTCGGGGGTACCGGTGAGGTGGGCGAGCAGCTCGGTGTGGCCCGGGTAGAGGTGGCCGCCGGCGTGCAGGGCCTCCTTGTTGAGCGGCGCGGTGCAGATCGCCTGGACCTTGCCGGCCATCGCGAGCTCGGAGGCGACGCGGATGTAGTGGTAGGCGGCATCGCCGGCGACGGCGGACAGCTGCCCGAACGGCAGGTCGGGCGGCAGGAGCCCGAGGTCGATGACGTTGATCCGGCCCGGTGCCTCCACGGCCTCCTCGACGTCGGAGACGGTGACGATGTCGACGGCGGCACCGACGATCTCGGCCGCCTGCTTGAGCCGGAGCGCATCACCGACGACGACGGTCCGGGCGAGCGTGGAGACCTCGGGCTCGGCGAGCGCCCGGACGATGATCTCCGGACCGATGCCGGCGCCGTCGCCCATGGTCACGGCGATACGGGGAAGGACGGTGGTCATCGGTTCTCCTTGGTGGTGGCGCTGACGCGCGACGGGGGTGTGGGTGAGTCGGTGGCTGCGGGTGGGAGGAGGCGTTCGGCGACGTGCCGCAGGGCGTCGGCCGTGCCGAAGCTGCCCGGACGCGTCACGACGAGGCGGGTGGCGGGGCCCGCGTCGGCGGCTGCCGGGCGCAGGCTGGCGACGGTGCCGGGACCGAGGGCGGCGACGACGTCGAGCGCGTCGGTGCCGAGGCGGTCGAGCACCGCGCGAGCGGTCTGGCCACCGGCCAGGAAGACGCCGTCGAAGGCGTCGACCACGGGGGTGACGAGGTCGGCCAGCGCGTCGACGAGGGCGACCGATGCGGCGGGGTCGGCCGGTGCGGCCGGGTGGAGGGCGACGACGGCGAGCCCGTCGGGTGCGACACCCGCCGGAACGAGCGCGGCGAGCTGCCGGCGCACCGAGGCTGGGTCGGCGAGCAGCGACCCCGGGTCGACGAGCAGCTGGGCGCGCGCCAGGGGTGCGACCTCGTCGAGCTGCGTGGCGACGACACCGGCGCGCGTGCCGAGCACCATGAGCAGCGAGCGCAGTCGGGGCAGGGGCTCGGGGTCGAGCGCCGCGTCCGCCGGGAGGCGGGACGGCGCGGACGCGGCGTCCGGCCTCAAGGTTGCGGACGTATCGTGCGCGGTGTGCACGGCGGGTTCGGACGGTGTCAGGGCGCGGATCGCGGCCGCCGCCAGTGCGCCGGACCCGACCAGAAGCGTCCGGCCGAAGGCGGCCTCGGCCGCGGCGACCACGAGGTCGAGGTCGGTGTCCTCGGCCGCATCGCACACGGGGGCCGCGCCGTCGGCGGCTGCGCGGCGGAAGGCGTCGGCCAGGCCCGCGACGCCCGAGCGGACGGTGTCGAGGGGCACCGGGACCGTGCGCAGCGGGCGCAGGGCGCCCGCGACGCTCGTCGGTGCGCTCGTCGGCTCGACGGCCCACAGCCGCGTCTCGTGCACCGGTGTGCCACCGACGTGCAGGACGCCGTCGGTCACGGTGCGTCCGAGCGCCGGGTTGGCCAGGGCGACGACCGGTACGCGGCCCAGGCCCCGGGCCAGCGCGTCGACCTCGGTGGCGACGTTGCCGCGCAGGAGCGAGTCGATCTTCTGCACGACGACGGGGGCCTGCCCGACGAGGGCGCTCGCGGCACGGACCCGTTCGCCGGCGGCGGTGGGGTCGAGCACGCGCGCGTCGGTGTCGACGACGAGAACGCGGCTGCGCGCGTCAGGCGCGTCCGGCGCACCCGGCGCCGTCAGGCGTCGAGCCGCATCGGATGCGAGGTGGTGGGCGGAGACCAGGTGAAGAGGAATCCTGCGCGAAACGCGCAGCAATCCGTGTGCAGCACACTCGGCGGCACCGCTGAGGTCGTCGGCGACGACGGCGAGCTCGGGCGTGGTTCGCACGGTGTCTCCTTCCCTCCGAGGTTGCTGAACATCCCTTGTGGGACAAGGAGTTAGGCGGCCTTGCCCACACCGGAGCGGGGTTTCGAGCCGATGGCCGCTGGGGACCGCCGGCGAGGTCCGGGGCTGGCACTCCGGGAACCGCTCGCAAAATTGACGGTACAGGTCTTGCGCATTTCGCGCAATGGTGCGACTGTTGCCTCATTCCAAACCGCGCACAACGCGCAGTTGTGGTCACGGCCAACTCAACGAGGAGTCCAGATGCCCCACACGCCAGCACTGCTGACCCAGCCCGACCAGCCGGCGCGCGAGGTCTCCCGCCGGTCGCTCCTGAAGTTCGCGTCGCTGGCCGGTGCCGGAGCCCTCTTCGCTCCCGCGATCGCCGCGTGCGCCGGGCCGAAGTCGGCGACGAACGCGAGCACCGCCGGTGCCGCGGCATCGGGCGGCAAGCTGAGCATCGTGCTCAACCGCAACCTGGTCAGCCTCGACAACAAGCTGAACCAGTACGACGCGGCCGTCACCGTCCAGCGCGCGGTGCGCGAGGCGCTGACGAAGATCGGCGACGACCTCACCCCCCAGCTCGTCCTCGCCGAGTCGTTCGAGCAGACCAAGCCCACGGTGTGGACGGTCAAGCTGCGCAGCGGCATCCACTACTCCGACAAGTCCCCCGTCACGGTCGAGGACGTCGAGACCGCCCTCAAGCTCTACTTCCAGGTGCCGGCGGGCTACGTCGCGGCCCAGTTCCCCGAGCAGCCGACCTTCACCAAGGTCGACGACAAGACCTTCACCCTCACGACGAAGGTGCCGGTCGTCACGCTCAACTCGCTGATGTCCAACATCCTCATCACGCCGGCCAAGGACAACAAGGCCGAGGAGCTGTCCAACGGCCTCGGCACCGGCCCCTTCACCATCGCGAGCGCCG
>JAEWFB010000006.1 GCA_023389095.1 Actinomycetes bacterium | reverse complement strand
CTGTCGACGCCGTCGGTCAGCAGGGGCAGCTCGAGGATCGGCAGCCCGGCCTCCTCGAGCAGGGCGCGCTGCTCGCGCTCGAGGTCGACGCGTTGCGCGTGGTCGCGGGCCTCGGCGAGCAGGCCGTCGACGAGCTCGGGCGTCACGGTGACCCCGGCCTCGGTGAGCTGGGTGCGGATCGAGGGCTTGTGCAGCCGGCCGGCGAGGGCCTGGCCGATGGCAGCGTCCTCGAGCAGCGGCCGGCGCACCATGTTGACGATGATCGAGCCGGGCCGGAAACCCTTGGCGCGCAGCTCCTCGACGGCCTCGAGGGTCTCCTGCACCGGCATCTCCTCGAGGAGGGTGACGAGGTGCACGACGGTCTGCTCGGCCTGGAGCAGCCGGGTGATCGACTCGGCCTGGGAGTGGATCGGCCCGACCCGGGCGAGGTCGGCGACCTCGGAGTTGACCGACAGGAACCGCCCGATGCGGCCGGTGGGCGGCGCGTCGAGGACGAGGGCGTCGTAGGTGAGCGGGGCGTCGCCGCGGTGCCGGCCGTCGCGGCGACGGCGGTTCGCCTCGTAGACCTTGCCGATGAGCAGGACGTCCCGGACTCCGGGGGCGATCGTCGTGGCGAAGTCGATGGCGCCGAACTTCTCCAGGAGTCGGCCGGCACGCCCGAGCTTGTAGAAGAGCTGCAGGTACTCGAGCAGGGCTGCCTTCGGGTCGACCGACAGCCCGTCCACCTCGCCGCCGCGGGGCAGGCGCACGACGCGCGTCTCCTCGGTCCCGAGGGGCGGCACGTCGAAGGTCTGGCTGATGCCCTGGCGCCCCTCGACCTCGGTGAGCAGCACGCGGCCGGGGGTCGAGGCGAGGGCGAGCGACATCGCCGAGGCGACGGTGGTCTTGCCGGTACCGCCCTTGCCCGTGACGACGTGCAGCCGCGCCTGGCCCCAGTCGGTCGTCACGGGCCCAGCCTATGCGGGTGGTCAGCGGGTGGTCAGTGGGTGGTCAGCGGCTGAGGGCGGCGACGGTGGCGAGCACGGTCGCGAAGGCCGGCTGCTCGGGGTCGATGAGGGAGTAGTGGCCGGCGTCCGGCACGGCGGTTCGCGCGGCGTCGCGACCCGCCCGGCGGGCCGCGTCGAGGTAGGCGTCGCCGACCTCTGTCGGCACGATGTCGTCCTCGGTGCCGGACAGCAGGCGCACCGGCACCCGCGGCGGCGCGAGCACGGGGTCTGCGGACCGCCAGGCCGGTGTGCCGGGGCCGGTGCCGACGAACGCGCGCGTCGCGTCGGACCCGAGGTGCAGGCGGTCGGCGGTGTCGAGGTCGACGACGCCCGCCAGCGCGACGGCCCCGACGACGCCGAGCCCCTCGACCCACGGCTGGCCGGCGGCCCACGCGACGAGGTGCCCACCGGCCGAGTGGCCGACGAGGACGACGCGGTGCGGCAGCGATGCGTCCCGCGCGACGGCCTCGGTGAGGGCGCGGACGTCGTCGAGCGTGCCCGGCACGCCGCCGCCCCGCATGCCCGCGCGTCGGTACTCCCCGAGCGCCACGGTGTAGCCCGACGCCGCGAGGGCGTGCGCCTGCGGCAGGGCGTGGGTGCGGTCGTACGCCGCCCGCCAGAAACCGCCGTGCACGACGAGGACGGTGACGTCGCGCGGCGTCACGCCCGGGGCGGGTGGCAGGACGTCGTACACCTGCGCGGCGTCAGCGCCGTACGCGCGCGTCGTCGACGCGGCCGGCGCCGGACGCGTCAGGACGTCGTCGGAGCAGGGGTCGACGGGTTGGGTCATACCGGACATCGTGGCACCCCGCCGACCGCCGCCGGGCCCGCCTCCGGGGCGGGCCCGGGGACCGCCGGCGCACGCGCTGGGCGCAGGTACACCAGTGAGTAGGGTGATCGCCATGACCACGTGGGAATACCTCACCGCACCGCTCCTGATCCACAACACCAAGCAGATCCTCGACAACTTCGGGGCCGATGGCTGGGAGCTCGTCCAGATCGTCAACGGGCCCGACGGCACCAGCCTCGTGGCCTACTTCAAGCGTCCGAAGTCTGCGGGGAACTGAGCATGAGTGCTGTCGAAGACCGCCTGTCCGAGCTCGGCCTGACCGTCCCCGAGGTCGTGCCGCCCGTCGCCGCCTACGTCCCCGTGGTCCGCGACGGCAACCTCGTCTTCACCTCCGGCCAGCTGCCGATGGTCGACGGTCGCCTCGCCGCCACCGGCAAGGTCGGGGCCGAGGTCGACGAGGCCACGGCCAAGGAGCTCGCCGCGACGTGCGCCCTCAACGCGATCGCGGCCATCAAGTCCGAGCTCGGTGACCTCGACAAGGTCGCCCGCGTCGTCAAGGTCGTCGGCTTCGTCGCCTCCGACCCGATCTTCACCGGCCAGCCCGGTGTCATCAACGGTGCGAGCGAGCTGCTCGTCAAGGCCTTCGGGGAGAAGGGCGTCCACGCCCGGTCCGCCGTCGGTGTCGCCGCCCTTCCCCTCGACGCCCCGGTCGAGGTCGAGGTCGTCGTCTCCGTCGAGCCCGTCGAGGGCTGACCCGGCGATGGGTCGTCTCTTCCCGCTCACGACCACGCCCGGCATCTCCGATGCCGCATCCCGATGGCTGTCCGGCGACCGGTGGGAGATCGCCGAACCACGACGCGCCAGCACCGTCATGCTCGTGCGTGACGCGTCAGGTGCGTCCGTCGCGCCCGACGCGTCCGCCGGGTCGTCCGACGCCGCGGGCGGACCCGAGGTGTTCATGCTGCGGCGCGTCTCCGAGATGGAGTTCGCGCCGAGCATGCACGTCTTCCCCGGTGGCGGTGTCGACGACCGCGACGGCGAGGGCGACCTGCCCTGGAGCGGTCCCTCACCGCTCGAGTGGGGCGAGCGCCTCGGCTGCAGCCCGACCGAGGCGCAGCTCTACGTCGCCGCCGCCGTCCGCGAATTGTTCGAGGAGTGTGGCGTGCTCCTCGCCTCACCCTCGGCGAGCGGTCCCCTCGCGTGGGTGGGCGACGCCGAGTGGCGCCAGGTGCGTGCCGACCTCGTGTCGCGCGCCGTGTCGTTGCGTGAGGTCCTCGTCGACCGTGGCCTCGTGCTGCGCTCGGACCTCATCGCCGCGAAGGCGCACTGGCTGACGCCGGAGTTCGAGCCGCGTCGCTACGACACGTGGTTCTTCGCCGCCGTCATGCCGCCCTCGCAGACCGCCGACGGCGACACCACCGAGGCCGACCTCGCCGAGTGGGTGCGCCCCGCGGACCTGCTGCGCGAGTACGCGGCCGGGTCGGCGCTCATGCTGCCGCCGACCGTCATCTGCGTCGAGCAGGTGCGCGAGGCCGTCTCGGCCTCCGACTTCGTGGCGCACGCCGACCTGACGCCGCTCGTCATGCCCGAGGTCGTCGACGCCCCCGGCGGCGCGGCCATGGAGGTCGTCGAACGCGTCTGAGCCGCACGCCGATCCGACCGTCGTGTGGGGCGGTCGGCTCGAGCCGCGTGGCTCCCCAGAGCTCTCAGGTACGGACATCCCCGACGCAAGGAGGCCGACGTGCAGGGTGCCGAGGTCGACCCGACGTGGGCCGGCGGCCGGTTCGGGGAGCGCGCCGAGTGCGTGCTGTGCCCCAACCCCTCGCCGATGACCCTCGACGGCACGAACACGTGGCTGCTCGCCGAGCCCGGCAGCGACGAGGTCGTCGTCGTCGACCCCGGCCCGCTCGACGAGGGCCACCTGCAGAACGTGCTGCGGCACGTCACCGACTCCGGCCGACGCGTCGCCCTGACGCTGCTGACCCACGGCCACGCCGACCACGCCGAGAGCGCCGACCGCTTCCACGCGCTCACCGGCGCGCCGGTCCGGGCCTTCGGCCGCGGCCACGACGACATCCGCCCCGGCGAGACGATCCGCGTCGGCGGCCTCGAGGTGCTCGCCGTGGAGACGCCCGGGCACACAAGCGACTCCTACTCCTTCGTCCTGCCGGCCGACACCACCCTGCTGACCGGCGACACGGTGCTCGGCCGCGGCACGACCGTCGTCGCCTGGCCCGACGGCAGCCTCGAGTCCTACCTCGAGTCGCTGGACCGCATCGAGCG
>JAEWFB010000593.1 GCA_023389095.1 Actinomycetes bacterium | reverse complement strand
CCCCTGCGGCGACCGCCGCCGCGACCGCGGCGGCGCTCGCTGCCGCCGCCACGGACGGCCCGTGCGCCGCCACGGCGCCGGCCGGCAAGGGCTGCATCAACCTCGCCGTCTCGAGTGCCCGGACCGTCAACACCGGTCCGGGCTTCGTGCACGCCGGTGACCCCGTCACGACGTACCGGTGGATGGTCAACGCCGACGACACCGGCAACCCCGGCACCCAGGCCCAGCCGCTGTTCGACCAGTGCCTGCCGTCGCGGGCCCCCGGCGGCAGCACCAAGCCGGCGGCCACGCCCGGCGACCCCACCGAGCCGTACGCCGACACGTGCCCGTGGCCCTCGGTGCGCACGACGTCGGGCCACAGCGCGATCGTGGCCCAGGGCACCCAGGCCGACCTCGCGGGCGGCACGAAGCAGCTCGAGAACCTGTCGCCCGGCAAGTACCTCATCTCGGTGACGGCCGACGGCTTCAAGATCGACGGAGCCCACTTCACCGTCGTGGCCGGTCGCCACACGCCGGTCACCGTGCGGATGCAGCCGCTGCCCCTGCCGCTCGCCACGATCCGCATCCAGGTCTTCGACGACTCGGTGCCGGTGGACGGCACGTACGAGGCCGACGCGGAGCGCGGCCTGTCCGGCTTCACCGCGAACCTCACCGACGTGCTCGGGCTCGTGAGCACCGACTACTACGGCAACGCGCTGTGCACCGTCTACCAGCACGACGCGTCGGGGCACCTGGTCTACGACGCCGCCGGCAAGCCGGTCGTCGACACCGCTCGCTCCACGGGGCACTGCACGAGCGACGCGACCGGCCAGATCGTCATCCCCAACCTCGGCCCGAACCGCTACGCCGCCACCGTCGCCCCACCGTCCGGCCAGTCCGGCTGGGTGCAGACGACGACCCTCGAGGGCGGCCACGACCACGACATCTGGATCCAGGAGGGCGACACCGGCTACGACACCGAGCTCATCAAGGGTGCCGAGCCCGTGCCGGCCGTCCAGTTCGGCTTCGTGCGCACCAAGTCCATGGCGGCCTCCTCCGCCACGGGCGAGATCAAGGGCGTCGCCATCGCCGGCCTGCCCTACATCGGCGGCCAGAACGGGCTCGTCGTGCCCGAGACCGGATGGGCGGGCGCCAAGTCCGGCGGTCCGATCGCCTCCCCGTGGATCGCCCTGTCCGACCTGGACGCCGGTGACGCCGCCGTGTACGTCGGCCGTGGCAACGCGAACGGGTCCTTCGACATCAAGAACGTCCCGAACGGCCTCTACCAGCTGACGGTCTGGGACGACGCGCAGGACTACATCATGTGGAGCTTCAACGTCGAGGTGTCCGACGGCGCCCTCATCGACGTCGGCAACAAGATGCTCGTCGGCTGGTTCACGCACGTGCGCGGCACAGTGTTCATCGACGACAACGGCAACGGCGTCCGGGACCCCGGCGAGGCTCCCGTCCCCGGCTTCACCCTGACCGTGCGCGAGCGCGACAACTCGCTCATGGACCAGTACACGAACATCGTGACGACCAACGACCAGGGCGTCTACGACATCAAGGAGACCTACCCCCTCGGCAAGTGGCTCGTGCTCGAGGCCTTCAACACGCGGTACCGGACCACCGGCGTCACCACCCGGGCCGAGAACGAGGACACCCCGACCACCACGCTCGGGCAGCTCGTCGACTTCAGCTTCCTGCCGGTCATCGGCCTCGGCACGACCATCGACTGGGGCGTCGAGCCGTACGCGACCAACGAGAACGGTGGCATCGCCGCGACCGTCTCCTACGACACGACCCGCAACGAGCTCGACCCGGCCGACGCCGTCAGCGAGGACTACCAGCCCGGCATCCCCGGCGTCGACGTGCACCTGTACGAGTCGGTGCCGTGCGCGACGACCGACCCCGTCGCCAAGGCGAACGAGTGCCGGCAGGGCAAGGCCATCGTGCCCCTGACGATCCCGAACCCGGCCCACGACGCGGACCCCACGGCCCCGGCGACGATCGCCAACCCCGACCCGCAGCGTGGTGCCCTCGTGAAGGGCCCCGAGGTCCAGCAGAAGTACCCGACCGAGTCGTGGGCCGCGCCGCGAGGGTGCACCGCGCGACAGTGGGACGGCAGCGAGCTGACCGACCAGCTCGCCCTGCCGGAGTCGGGCACCGAGGCGAACAACCTCTGCGTCGAGGCCCCGATGATGGGCGTCGCCGCCGGCCCCTCCGACAGCACGAGCGGCGCCGCGGGGCAGACCGTCAACGGCAACTACGGCTTCGGCGACCTGACCGCCGGCGACTACATCGCCAGCGTCGACATCCCGAGCGACCCGGTCGACGGCAAGCCGATGTACCAGGTGACCCGTGAGGAGGACGTCAACGTCTTCGACGGCGACACCTACCTGGCGCAGGAGGACTTCCCGCCGACGCTGGCCGAGGCAGGGTCCGACGGACCCGGCACGGGCAACGACCCGACGCCGCCGTCCCAGCCCCCGTCGCAGGGCGCCGGCATCATCTCGCCGTGCGCCGGTGCGCTGCACACCGTCCACGTCACCAACCCGACGTTCCTCGCCGGCGGTGGCAGCCCCTTCGAGGGCCAGGACCGGCCGATGTGCGACTCCAAGCTCATCACCGTGCGCAACGGCCAGACCGTCGCACCGAACTTCAACCTGTTCACCGACGTGCCGATCCCGACGCACTTCTGGGGCCTGACCATCAACGACCTCGGTCTGTCGCTCGACAAGCGCAGCGCCAACTACGGCGAGGCGCAGGGCCTGCCCTTCGTCCCGGTCGGCCTCTACGACTGGACGGGCCGGCTCGTCGACACCGTCCACACCGACTTCAACGGCTTCTACGAGGCCCTCGAGCCGTCCACTGGCACCTACAACTGCCCCGTCCCGGCCGGGCCGTGCCCGAACATGTACCGGTTCACCGGCAACGACCCCGGCGCACCGGGTGACCCGAACCCCGACTACAACCCGGGCTTCCGGACCATCAGCACGAACTTCCAGGGCTGGCCGGGGCTCTACACCGTGACGGACACCGCGCCGACCCAGGCGGCCTCCACGGTGCTGGCGCCCGACACCACGGCGGTCAACCCGGCGCAGTGCGACCTCGGCGGCACCTACCCGCAGCTGCTCGCCGTCGACCGGCCCTACCTGCGGCCCTCGTCGGTCACGGCCAACCGCACCGTGACGATCACCGGCAAGGGCTTCGGCACCACGCGCGGCACGCTGACACTCACCAACCGCAGCGGTTCGGCGGTGACGCCGACGGTGACGGGATGGACCGACACGAGCATCAGCTTCACGGTGCCGACGGCGACGTCGTCGACCGGCGGTCCGCTCAAGGTGTCGGTGACCAGCTCCGGAGGACGGTCGACGTACAACGGCCTCACCGTGTGGAACCTCGGGAACGCTCCGGCCTCGGGCGCCTCGACGAGCATCAACCCGAACGTCGCCGAGGTCGGCCCCGGCAAGCCGTACGCGACCGTCCAGGCCGCCCTCGAGGCCGCCACCCCGACGACCGCACGCCGGTACTGGCTCGTCGTCGTCTGGCCCGGCACCCCGTCGGCGCTCAACCCGCGCGGCGAGTACAACGAGAACCTCATCGTCCACCACCGCGTCGCGGTCCAGGGCGTCGGTCCGGGCGGCTTCACGACGAACGCCGACGGCTCGTCCCGCTGGGTGCCCGGCAGCATCCTCGACGGGTCGGGGTTCAACCCCGACAACGCGGGAGGTGCGGCGTGGATCGCCCTGCTGGGGTCGCTGACCTACAGCGGCGAGCTCGACGTGCCCGACGCCGCCACCGTCACGGTCCTCGACGACCCGACACGCGCCAACCTGAGCGACACCGCCTACCCGGTGGCCCTCGACGGCTTCCAGGTGACCGGTGGCTCGCAGGCCGACTTCCCGGCCAACGTCAACACGCTCGGCGGTGCGGTCAAGACGCCGTACGGTGCCACCGGTGCCCTCGTGACCCAGGGCGGCGGCATCTACGTCCACAACAACAACCGGAGCGTGCGGATCACCGACGACGTCGTCGTCGGCAACTCCGGCAGCTACGGCGGCGGCATCCGGGTGGGCACCCCCTACACCGGTGACAACCGCAACTACGACGCCGTCATCGCCGACAACCAGGTGCTCAACAACGGCGGCACCAACCTCGCCGGCGGCATCGGGCTCTTCACCGGCAGCGACGGGTACGCGGTTCGGCACAACGCGATCTGCGGCAACTTCTCGGCGGAGTACGGCGGCGCCGTCACCGCGTTCGGCTACCAGTCGAACCCGGGCGGCAACGACGGCGGCACGATCAGCGGCAACACCGTCTGGTTCAACAGCTCCTACGACGAGGGCGGCGCCATCATGGTCGCCGGCGAGCTGCCGGCCACCCCGACCGGCCTGAGCCCCGGTACGGGCGCGGTGTCGATCGACGCCAACGTCATCGACGCCAACCTCGCGAGCGACGACGGCGGCGGCATCCGGCTCCTCATGGTGGCCGGCACGCACGTCACCAAGGCCGACCCGCAGTGGGTCACCATCACGAACAACACGATCACGAACAACGTGTCGGCCCACGAGGGCGGCGGTATCGCCCTCGACGACGCACCGTTCGTCCAGGTGGTCGACAACACCGTCGCCGGCAACATCACGACGGCCACGGCGATCACCTCCGACGGGCTGCCGGCTCCGGCCGGGCTGTCCACCGCCCCCAACAGCGACGCCCTGATGGCCCGGCTCAACAGCTCGTCCTTCAGCCTGATCAGGACGACCGGCCAGTCGACCTTCAGCAAGCCCGTCCTGCTCGACGACGTGTTCAACGACAACCGCGCCGGCACGTTCGTCGGCGGCTGGGTGTACGGCATCGGGGGCACCCTGCCCGACGGGTCGGCCAACTCGACCGACACGTGGGACATGGCCGTCGTCGGAGACCCCGGCCTGCTCCACCCCGTGTCGAGCGTCGTGCAGACGACGACCGGCACCGACGGCGGGCAGAACGTCACGGTGACCGACACGCCGGGCTTCAAGGACCCGACGCCCGACCTGACGGTGACGGTGCTCGCCTCGCGCACCTACCCGGCGTTCCGGGAGGCCGCGATCGTCACGGCCCTGCTGCCGCCGCGGCTGCGCGCCGACTACCACCTCACCGGGCCCACGGCTGCGGCCTACGGCCGGGGCGCGGCGAGCACGTCGACGCAGTTCGGATCCCAGTCGCTCCTCGGGTTCACCGTCCCCTGGAACGTCACGACCGCGGCGCCGACACGGGACATCGACGGTCAGACCCGACCGACCGCGGTGGGTGCCTCCCGCCGTTACGACGCCGGCTCCGACCAGTACTACCCGTGATCCCCCCGTCGCCCCGGGGTGCGGTGTTCGACCCTCCCCCTCAAGAGCCGGGTGCCCTCGTCCCGGTACACACCGCGCCCCGGGTGCCCACCCTTTCGACCTTCGTCTCCAACGACCCATCGGAGAGTCCACGATGACCGAGCACACCAGTCCCGACCCCGCACCCACCGCGACCGTGAGCGAGCTGCGGCCCGACGCCACCGCGTCGGCACCGGGCCGGCCGCCCCGGCGGGCAGTCGTGCTCGGGGCCGCCGGCGCCCTCGGCGGCGTCCTCCTCGGGACGCGCCTGGCCCTCGGGTCCGGCGCGTCGGCGGCCCACACCCGACAGACCGTCGTGACCCCGCGCGCAGCAGGCACCGCCAAGACGGTGCACCTGGCGGGGACCGACGGCTGGGTCAGCATGCCCGCCGGGTCGCCGCAGGACCTGCCCTTCTTCCCCGACTCCCTGGCCCCGGACGGCTTCGACACCTACGTCTTCGGGTTCCGCGACGTCACCCGCATGACCACGGCCTCCGAGGTGGCGGCCGTGCGCGGCAAGGCCCAGATCAGCGCGCCGATGCTCGCCTTCGACGAGGGTGACGACGTGACGATCACGCTGTCGAACCTCGGCCTGCTGCAGCGACCCGACCTCTTCGACGGGCACACGCTGCACTGGCACGGCTTCGTCAACGCCATCCCGCTGTTCGACGGCGTGCCCGAGCTGTCGCTGTCGGTCCCCATCGGGCGCGACCTGTCCTACTTCTACCGGCCCCACGACGCCGGCACGTACATGTACCACTGCCACTTCGAGGACGTCGAGCACGTGCAGATGGGCATGACCGGCATGGTCTTCGTGCGCCCGGCACAGAACGGCACCGCGGTCGGCAGCCCGCCGGCCGGCGCCCGCCTGACGTACGCCTACAACGACCACGACGGGAGCACGCGCTACGACCGGGAGTTCGCCTTCATGCTGACCGAGCTGTGGTCGGCGGCGCACTACCGCGACGCGCACATCCAGGTCAGCGACTGGACCGACTACGCCCCGAGCTTCTGGCTGCTCAACGGACGCGGCTACCCGGACACGGTCGCGCCCCCCGGCGACCCGACGTCGACCGCCGCGGGCCGCCTTCAGTACCAGCCGATCTCGTCGCTGATCACGTGCAACGTCGGTGAGACGGTGCTCCTGCGGATGTCGAACCTCGGCTACCAGAACCACGCCCTGACGCTCGACAACGTCGACATGACGGTGATCGCCAAGGACGCGAGCCTGCTGCGCGGCCGGGACGGCTACACCAACTACCAGGTGACCAACACCGTCGACATCGGCCCCGGCGAGAGCCGCGACGTGCTCGTCACGCCGCACACCACGGGCGACTTCCTGCTCTACGACCGCCACTACGCCTACCTCGGCAACGGCGGCGGAAGCGGGTGGGGCGGCATGATGACCGTCCTCCGCGTCCGGCCGGCCGGCACCTACGGGCCACAGACCGAGCCCAACACCTGAGAGTCGACGGAG
>JAEWFB010000470.1 GCA_023389095.1 Actinomycetes bacterium | reverse complement strand
CCCTTGGACGACCACTCCCGCACCGTGCGGGCGCGGCCCTCGAGGTCTGCCTTCGTGCCGGCGTACTCGTCGTACGCCTCGCGCGCGTGCCGACGCGCCCGCTCGCGCTCGTCGAGGTAGGACTCGTAGCCGCCGTCGTAGACGTGCACGGCGTTCTGGTGCAGGTCGAGCTCGACGATGCGGGTGACGCACCGGGCCAGGAACTCGCGGTCGTGCGACACGACGACGACGCCGCGTCGCTGCCCCGCGACGAAGGCCTCGAGCCGGTCGAGGCCGGCGAGGTCGAGGTCGTTGGTCGGCTCGTCGAGGAGGACGACGTCGAACCGGCTCAGCAGCAGGGCGGCGAGCGCCACGCGGGCGGCCTGGCCTCCCGAGAGGGCGGTCATGAGCGCGTCGGCGCCGACGTCGAGGCCGAGCTCGCCGAGCACGGCGGGCAGCCGGTCCTCGAGGTCGGGGGCGCCACTCGCGAGCCAGTGCTCGAGGGCGACGGCGTACCGGTCGTCGGCGGCCGCGTCGGTGCCGAGCAGCGACGCGGCCTCCTCCATCTCGGCGGTGGCGGCGGCCGCGCCGGTACGGCGTGCGACGTGGCCGGCGACGGTCTCGCCGGGCACGCGCTCGTGCTCCTGGGGCAGCCAGCCGACGAACGCGTCGGACGGGGCGGTGGTGACGGTGCCGTCGAGCGGGGTGTCGGCACCGGCGAGCAGGCGCAGCAGCGTCGACTTGCCGGCGCCGTTGGGGCCGACGACGCCGACGACGTCGCCGGGCGCGACCGTGAGGTCGAGGTGCTCGAAGAGGGTGCGGTGGGCGTGGCCGCCCGCGAGGTCCTTGGCCACGAGGGTGGCGCTCACAGCGGGTGCACCGTGACGACGTCGCCGTCGATGATCTCGTCGACCGGCTCGGGCACCTCGACGAGGCAGTTGGCGGCGGCGAGGGCCGTGAGGTGGCGGGCGTCGGGCGTGCGCACCGCGCCGTCGGGCGACAGGACGCTCGTCAGCAGCTGGAGCCGGCCGGCGCGGGTGCGCCGGCGCGGCCCGCGGTAGGTGGCGCTCAGCACCGGACGCGCCGGGGCCCCGTGCCGGGCGTCGAGCGCGGGACGTACGAGCACGTGGAAGGCGACGAAGGCGCCGGTCGGCGTGCCCGGGAGGCAGACCACCGGCGTCGAGCCCCACCGGCCCAGCCCCTGCGGGCCGCCCGGCTGGAGCGCGAGGTGCACGAAGCTGAAGCCGTCGACCGGCTCGCAGACCTGCCGCACCACCTCGTGCGCGCCGGCGCTGACACCGCCGGTCGTGATCACGAGGTCGACGGCCTGCGACGCGTCGAGCCCGTCGAGGAGGGCGCGCAGCGTCGCGGGGTCGTCGGGACAGGTGTCGACGCGGGCCAGCGTGGCGCCCGCGGCCTCGACGAGGGCCGCGACCATGTCGGAGTTCGACTCGTGGATGCCGCCGGGGCCGGGGTCGAGGCCGGGGTCGGTCAGCTCGGCACCGGTGGCGACGACGGCGACCCGGGTCAACGCGTGCACCTCGGCCTCGACGCAGCCGGCCGAGCGGGCCAGGGCCAGCACCCCGGGCGTCAGTGCGTCGCCCGCACGGGCCACGGTGCCACCGGCGCGCAGGTCCTCGCCGCGCCGGCGCACGTGCTGTCCCGGCTCGACGGGTCCGCCGACCGTGACCGCCGCCGGGGCCGGCCCGGTGGGGGCGGCGTCGGTGCGCTCGACGGGGACGACGTGCTGGGTGCCCTCCGGGACGCGGGCGCCGGTCATGACGCGGGCGGCCTCCCCGGGGCGCAGCGCGAAGGCGGGCGCGTCACCGGCGGCGACGTCGCCGACGACGGGGTAGGTGCGGGCCTCGGAGGCGTGGGGGGCCTCGGAGGCCCCGGCGGCCGGGTGGACCGCGTACCCGTCCATGGCGCTGTTGTCGAAGCGGGGCAGGTCGTCTCGGGCCACGAGGTCGACCGCGAGGTACCGCCCGCGCGCGCGGTGGTCGAGGGCGACCCTCTCGACCGGCGCCGTGCCGAGCAGCTGCGCCACCGCGACGCGGTGCGCGTCCACGGAGACGTGGTCGGGATGGTCGCTCGGCACGCGGCAAGTCTGCCGCACCACGCCCGCCCGTCGAAGCCGGGTCTGCGGCAGGATCGGTCCGTGGCCGCTGCCGAACCTGCCGAGTCCCCGGAGGCCCTCGAGGTCGACCTCACCGGGCTGCTCCTCGGCGTCGCGACCGCGGCGACGCAGATCGAGGGCGGCGACGTCGCGACCAACTGGGTCGACTGGGCTGCGCGTCCGGGGACCGTCGCCGACGGGTCGAGCCCGGTGCGGGCCACCGACCACTGGAACCGCTGGCGCGAGGACACCGCGCTCATGGCGTCGCTCGGCGTGCAGGTGTACCGCCTCGGCGTCGAGTGGGCGCGCCTCGAACCGGCCCCCGGACGCTGGGACGACGACGCCTTCGAGCACTACCGGGCCGAGCTCGGGCTGCTGCGTGAGCAGGGCATCCGCCCGCTGCTGACCCTGCACCACTTCAACAGCCCTCGCTGGTTCGAGCAGCAGGGCGGCTGGCTCGGCGCCGACGCGGTGCCGCACTACCTGCGCCTCGTCCGCGCCGTCGTCGAGCGCCTCGGCGACCTCGTCGACGAGTACGTGACTGTCAACGAGCCGAACGTCTTCGTCACCGGCGCGTACGTCTTCGGCGAGTTCCCGCCCGGGCACCGCAGCCTGCGCGAGGCGATGCGCGTGTACGCCCGGATCGCCGAGGCGCACATCCGCGCGTACGGCCTCGTCCACGAGCTCCGGCCCGGGCTCGCCACGAAGGTCGGCGTCGCCCACCACCTGCGCCCGTTCCGGCCCGGCGACCCCCGCAACCCGTGGCACCGCGTCCTCACCCCCGCCGTGCGGTACCTGTTCCAGGACGCGATCGTTCGGGCCATGACGACCGGGGAGTTCGCCGCGCCCCTGCGCCGCCCGCGCGGCATCCGGCGCGGCCGGTACGCCGACTTCTTCGGCCTCAACTACTACTCGCGCACCACGGTGACCCGGTTCGAGGACGGCACCCCACCCGGCGTCCCGGTCAACGACCTCGGCTGGGAGGTGTACCCCGAGGGGCTCGCCGAGACCGCCACGTGGGCCTGGGAGCGCTTCGGCCTGCCCGTGTGGGTCACCGAGAACGGCACCGCCGACGCGCGCGACGCGTTCCGGGCCCGCTTCCTCGCCGAGCACCTCGCGGTCGTGGCGCGGCTGCGGGAGCGCGGCGTCCCCGTCGAGCGGTACTACCACTGGTGCCTCGTCGACAACTGGGAGTGGGCGCAGGGCGAGGGGCCACGCTTCGGGCTGGTCGCGCTCGACTACCCGACGCAGGAGCGAACGGTCCGCGGTTCGGGCCGGTTCTTCGCCGAGGTCGCGGCGACCGGGGGCATCACCGCGCGGATGCGTGAGCGGTACGTCGACGGGCAGGTCTACCCCGTGTCGGACGGCACCCCGCCCCGCGGCTAGGGTCGGCTGGTGCCGAGCTCGCCCATCCGCCGCCACGTCGGCCAGGTCTTCGTCCCCGTCCGCGACCTGGCGCGGTCCGCGCGCTGGTACGCCGACGTGCTCGGCTTCGAGCCCGACGCCGCCTCGCACGAGGGCACGATCCTCGACGTCCCCGTGCACGACGGCCCGCGGATCGCGCTCGACGCCAACCGTCCCGACTTCACGGCCGACGGGCCGCCGCGGTTCTTCCTCTGGACCGACGACATGGCGGCGACGATCGAGCACCTGCGCCGGCTCGACGTGCGGATCACCTCCGACGTCGAGGACATCGGCAGCGTCTTCTTCGTCCAGTTCGAGGACCCGGACGGCAACCCCCTCATGGTGTGCCAGCGGGCCGACCTCGGCGGGGACGAGCGGTGAGCAGCGCCCCCGGACGCGGCCGCGTCGTCGGCGGACTGGCCCTGCTGGTGGCCGTCGTGGCCCTGGGCGTGTGGGCCCTGGTCGTCGCCACGCACCCGGACGTCGTCGGCGTCGAGACGTGCGACTCGCGCTACGTGCCGGGCCAGGGCCCGCGGTTCTCGTGCAGCGACTCCTCCGCGGCGCAGGCCCGTCTCGCGGCGCTGCTCGGCCTGGGCGCCGGCCAGGCCAGCGTGACCTCGACCGGGCTGCTGTGGCTGGCCCGCGTCTGCCTGCTCGGCCCGGTGCTGGCGTTCGTCGTCGGGGCCGTGGTCCAGTGGGTCGTGCGCCCCACCAGCGTGCGCGGGCAGCTGCGCAACGCCCGCATCCGCCGGGCCCTGCGCCGGCGCCGCTGACGCCGGCTCGATGACGTCAGCCCGATGACGTCGGCCCCGGTCGAGGAGTAGCGTCGACAGGTCGGAGACCCGGAGGATGCGATGCGCCTCGACCACCTGTGCGACGCCAGCTGGACCTACGACCTGCTGCACGAGGTGCCGCCGGCCGAGCACGGCGACGGGCGGATCTACGGCGAGGGGACGGGGACGCTGACCGGGCGCCTCGCCGGCACCGCCCGGTGGTCGAACTTCCCGCGCATCCGCGAGGGCTACGCGTTGCCCGATGCGCGCGGCGTCATCGAGGTCGCCGGCGGCGAGGTGCTCTTCACGCTGACCGGGCTGTCCTCGCTCACCGACGGTCGCGGGCTGCACGTCATGATGTTCCAGACCACGGAGCCGGACCACCTCTGGCTCAACAGCGTCCTCGCGGTCGGCGAGGGACGCATCGACGTGCAGAACGCCCGGCTGGCCATGCGCTACTACGAGTGCTCGGCCGTGCTGCCGCTCGAGGGGTGGTCGCTGGACAGCTTGGGCGACGTGCCGGACGACGTGCCGGACGACGTGCCTGGTGACGCGCCGGGCGGCGTCAGCACTCGATGACGTTGACGGCGAGGCCGCCGCGCGCCGTCTCCTTGTACTTGACCTTCATGTCGCGGCCGGTCTCGCGCATCGTCTTGATCACCTTGTCGAGGCTGACGACGTGCGAGCCGTCACCGCGCAGCGCGGTGCGGGCCGCGGTGATCGCCTTGACGGACGCGATGGCGTTGCGCTCGATGCACGGGATCTGCACGAGTCCCCCGACCGGGTCGCAGGTCAGGCCGAGGTTGTGCTCCATGCCGATCTCGGCGGCGTTCTCGACCTGCTCGGGGGTGCCGCCCATGACCGCGGCCATCGCCCCGGCCGCCATCGAGCACGCCGAGCCGACCTCGCCCTGGCAGCCCACCTCGGCGCCGGAGATCGAGGCCGTCTCCTTGTAGATGACGCCGATGGCGCCGGCGGTGAGCAGGAACCGGACGATCCCGTCGCGGTCGGCGCCGTTGACGAAGTTCGCGTAGTAGTGCAGGACCGCCGGGATGATGCCCGCCGCCCCGTTGGTCGGGGCGGTGACGACCCGCCCGCCCGACGCGTTCTCCTCGTTGACGGCCAGGGCGTAGAGGGTGATCCAGTCCATCCCGCGCAGCGGGTCGTCGCTCGACCCCTCGAGGCGCAGCCGCCGGGCCAGCTCGGGGGCACGACGCCGCACGCGCAGGCCGCCGGGCAGCACGCCCTCGGTGTCGATGCCGTTGCGGACGCACTCCTTCATGACCTTCCAGATGGCGAGCAGGCCGTCGCGGACCTCCTGCTCGGTGCGCCACGACAGCTCGTTCTCGAGCATGATCCGGGCGATCGACTTGCCGGTCTCGCGGCAGTGCGCGAGCAGCTCGTCGGCGGTGCGGAAGGGGTGCGCGACGGGCGTCGAGTCCTCGACGATCTTCGAGGAGCCGTCGGCGTTCTCGCCGACGACGAACCCGCCACCGACGGAGTAGTACGTGTGCGACGCGACGACGGCGCCCGACGCGTCGAGCGCCGTGAACGTCATGCCGTTGGGGTGCAGCGGGAGGGTCTTGCGCCGGTGCAGCACGAGGTCCTCGTCCTCGACGAAGTCGATCTCGTGCTCGCCGAGGACCGTGACGCGGCGGCGGGCACGGATGTCGGCCAGGCGTCCCTCGACGGCGCGCGGGTCGCACAGCTCGGGGCGCTCGCCCGTGAGCCCGAGCAGCACCGCCTTGTCGCTGCCGTGGCCGTGGCCGGTGGCACCGAGCGAGCCGAAGAGCTCGCTCCTGATGCGCGCGACGTCACCGAGGCGGCCCTCGTCGCGCACCCGCTCGGCGAACTGCACCGCGGCCCGCATCGGCCCGACGGTGTGCGAGCTCGACGGCCCGATGCCGATCGAGAAGAGGTCGAAAACGCTGAGCGCCATGGTGTCCTGACTTCGTGTCGTCGTTGACGGCGACCGCCCGGGGGTGTGGACGGATCCGATCGAGCCTACGTCCATGCGGGCCCAACCCGTGCACCCGGCATACAGTCGCCTCGTGCCCCCTGTGCCGCCGCCCCGCTGGCTCGATGCCGAGCACGTCCGTCGCACCGTGTCGGCCGACCGCGCGCGACGCCTCGTGCGCCAGCGACTCGCCGACGGCTTCGACCCTGCGGACGACCCGCCGCGCCTGTCCCCGCCCGCCGGTGACGGGCAGCTGCTCGTCATGCCGGCCACGTCGGCCGGTGCCGCCGGGGTGAAGGTTCTGTCGGTCGCGCCGGGCAACCCCGAGCGCGGCCTCGAGCGCATCCAGGCCGTCTACGTGCTCATGGACGCCGACACGCTCAGCCCGTCGGTGCTGCTCGACGGCACGGCGGTCACGGCCCTGCGCACGCCCGCGGTCTCGGCCGTGGCGGCCGACGCCCTGGCCCCCGAGGACGTGCGCTCGGTCGTCATC
>JAEWFB010000394.1 GCA_023389095.1 Actinomycetes bacterium | reverse complement strand
CGAGGTTCGTCGTCTCCCAGCTCTTGGGCCCGCCCTGCCGGTCGACGTCGCCGGCCGCCTTCGCCGACACCGCCGCGAGCGCCTCCTCGGTGGCGGCGAGCGAGGCCGCCGAGCGCACCGAGCCCGCCCCTGCCGTCATGGCCCGCTGCACGTCGAGCCGCCGCCTGCCCCGGACCAGCTCGGGCGGCACGGCGTCGTCGTCCCGGACCGGGGTGGTCGAGGCGAGCTCGCCGGCCCCGAGGCGCGCCGTGAGGTCGTCGGCGATGCGCCGCGCGAACACGAGACCCTCGAGCAGCGAGTTGGACGCGAGTCGGTTGGCGCCGTGGACGCCCGTGCACGAGGTCTCGCCGCAGGCGTAGAGCCCCTCGAGCGAGGTGCGCCCGCGCAGGTCGGTGCGCACGCCGCCGGACGCGTAGTGCTGGGCGGGTGCCACGGGCAGCGGCTGCGTCGCCGGGTCGAAACCGAGCTCGCGGCAGCGGGCCACGATCGAGGGGAAGCGCTGCTCAAGGAACTCCGCGCCGAGGTGGCGGCAGTCGAGGTACACGTGGTCGGTGCCGGTCTCGCGCATCCGGCGCAGGATCGCCCGGGACACGACGTCGCGCGGCGCGAGGTCGGCGAGCGGGTGCTCGCCCTGCATGAACCGCTCCCCGGCCTCGTCGACGAGGAAGGCGCCCTCGCCCCGGACCGCCTCGGAGATGAGGGGCTGCTGGCCGCGGGACCCCTCGCCGAGCCACAGCACCGTCGGGTGGAACTGGACGAACTCGAGGTCGGCGAGCACGGCGCCGGCGCGCAGGGCGGCCGCCATGCCGTCGCCCGTGGCCACCGACGGGTTGGTCGTCGAGGCGTAGATCTGGCCGAGGCCGCCCGTCGCGAGCACGACGGCCCGCGCATGGGCCGCCCCGACCCCGTCGACCTGACCCGCGCCGATGACGTGGAGCGTCACACCGCACACGCGTCGGTCGGCGTCGGTGAGCAGGTCGACGACGAGGGCGTGCTCGATGACCTCGATGCCGGGGTCGTCACGGACCCGGTCGAGCGCGGCGATGAGGGCGCGGCTGATCTCGCGGCCCGTCGCGTCGCCGCCGGCATGCAGGATCCGGTCGCGGTGGTGCCCGCCCTCGCGGGTCAGGCTGAGGTCACCGGCGTCGCCGCGGTCGAAGTCGGCGCCGAGGGCGATGAGGTCCCAGACGGCGTCGGTGCCCTCGGTGACGAGGGTGCGCACGGCGTCGACGTCGCACAGGCCGACGCCGGCCACGAGGGTGTCGTGGATGTGCTCTGCCGGGCTGTCCTCGGGCGACATGACCGCGGCGATGCCGCCCTGGGCCCACGCCGTCGACCCCTCGTCGAGGACGGTCTTGGTCACGAGCAGGACGCGGTCGACACGCCGCCGCAGCCGCAGCGCGGTCGTCAGGCCGGCGATGCCGCTGCCGACGACGATGACGTCGGCGGTCGCCGTCCAGCCCGGTTCGGGCGCGCGCAGCCGTCGCGGGATCGTGATGCCGCTGTCGTTCATGAGCACCTTCTCGGTGGGACGCTGCCGGGGTCACCGGTCGTGGGGTCGTGCCCCATACCGTATGCCGCCGGCTCAGCCCGGGTGGGCGTGGTTCCGTTCCGTGACCGCGGAGGTCATCAGGCCGAAGCCGTCGGGCACGTCGCCGGCGTCGTGACCGGTCTCGACGATGCGGTTGTCGGCGTCGACGAAGACGACGTTCGGCTCGAAGGCGCGCGCCTCGGCGTCGTCCATGGCCGCATAGGCGATGACGATGACGGTGTCGCCGGGCGAGATGAGCCGCGCCGCAGCGCCGTTGACGCACACGATGCCGGTGCCGCGCTCGCCCTCGATGGCGTAGGTCGTGAGCCGGTTGCCGTTGTCGACGTCGACGACGTCGACCTGCTGGCCGGGCCACAGGTCGGCCGCGTCCATGAGGTCACGGTCGATGGTGAGCGAGCCGACGTAGTGCAGGTCGGCCTGGGTCACGGTGGCGCGGTGGATCTTCGAGTGGAGCATGAAGCGCTGCACGATGGATCTGTCCTCGGGAGAAGGGGATTCGGTTCGGCTCGGCGCGAGGACACGCGGACACCGGGTCCACGGGCCTCGGGGGGACGCGTTAGGGCTGGGAGAACACCTCGAGCGCGCCGCCGCCGGGGCCGACGAGCACGGGCAGGTTGTCGATGAGGCGGGTCGTTCCGACGCGACCGGCGACGGCGAGCAGGGCCTCCCCGCGGTACCACTCGGGCACGTCCTCGAGGGTGTCCGGGTGGACGAGCACGAGGTAGTCGACGAGGGCGAGCGGCTCGCGGACGAGCACCGCGCGGGCGGCACGGCGCACGGCCGAGGGCCCCTCGGTGGCGGCGTCGGCCCCGGCTCGCAGCGCGGCCGAGAGGCACAGGGCGGTCTCGCGGTCGGACGGCGTCAGGTAGGTGTTGCGGCTCGACATCGCGAGGCCGTCGGCCTCGCGCACCGTCGGCACCGACACGACGTTGACCGGGAAGTCGAGGTCGCGGACCATCCGCCGGA
>JAEWFB010000379.1 GCA_023389095.1 Actinomycetes bacterium | reverse complement strand
TTCCTCATGGAGGCGCTGTGGTCGGCGTACCTGCCGAAGTTCGACGTCGTCCGGCAGCTGCTCGACGGCGGCGCGCTCGGCACGGTCCACTCGGTGCAGGCCGACCTCGGTGAGCACTTCGGGCCGGAACACCGCATCATGCGCGCCGACCTCTTCGGCGGGCCCCGGTACGACCTGCTCACCTACCCGCTGTGGTTCGCCCGGTGGGTGCTCGGCGACCTCGAGGAGGTCACCGAGGTCGTGACGCCGGCCCCGGCGTCGCTGAGCCCGGACGGCGTCGAGGGGCAGATCGCCGTGTCGGCGCGGTCGGCGTCCGGCGGTCTCGCCTCCCTGTTCGCGACGATCCTCGGCGACACCCCGACGACCGCGACGGTCGTCGGCTCCGCTGCGACGCTCCGGATCGACGGGCCGTTCTACCAGCCGGGCGGGTTCACGCTGCGCGCGCACGACGGCCGCGAGCTGCGGTACGACGAGCCGCGCATCGCCCACGCCGGGCTCCACTACGAGGCGGCGGCGGCAGCGCGCGCCGTCGCAGCCGGGCGGCTCACCGCCCACCACCAGACCACCGGGTGACCCGACGGCGATGAAGCCGCAGCCCGAGGAAGCGAGAGGAAGCACCATGGCCGAGTCCAAGGCCCGCAACACCGACGAGCGCTACAGCAAGCTGACGATCGGCGTGTGTCCCGACCAGTGGGGCGTCTGGTTCCCCGAGGACGACAAGCAGATCCGGTGGGAGACAGCGCTCGACGAGATGGCCGAGGCCGGCTTCTCGGTCATGGAGACCGGGCCCTTCGGCTACTTCCCCAAGGACCCCAAGCGCCTGCAGGAGGAGATGGACCAGCGCGGCTTCCAGGTCGTGGCCGGCACCGGCTGGGGCATCCTGCACAAGCCCGAGGCCTGGGCCGACACGGAGAAGACCTTCCGCGAGATCGCCGAGACCCACGCGGCCGTCGGTGCGGAGTACGTCGTGCACCTGCCCCCGATGTTCCGCGACGAGAAGACCTGGGACTACACGGACGACCGGGTGCTGTCGACCGAGGCGTGGAACACCTACATCGCCAACGCCGACCGGCTCGGTCGGATCATGAAGGAGGACTACGGCCTGCAGATGGTGCTGCACCCGCACGGTGACAGCCACATCGAGACCCCGGCCGACATCGACCGTGTCTTCCAGGCGACCGACCCCGAGTACGTCGGGTTCTGCCTCGACACCGGGCACATCGTCTACGGCGGCGGCGACCCGATGGAGCTGTGCCGCAAGTACCCCGAGCGCATCTCCTACGTCCACATCAAGGCGATGGACGAGGGCCTGGTCAAGCAGGCCCACGACGAGGACTGGCCCTTCGGCCTCGCCGTCGCCAAGGGCTGCTCGGTGCGGCCGCCGGCCGGTGCCCCCGACATGCCCTCGCTCATCGAGGCCCTCGCCGACCTCGACAAGGAGCTCTACGTCGTGTGCGAGCAGGACATGTACCCGTGCGACCCGTCCTACCCGCTGCCCAACGCCATCCAGACCCGCGAGTACCTCGCCTCCATCGGCCTCGGCCTGCTCTGAGCCACCGTGAGCCCGCGGGCTCTCCTCACACTGACGAAGGAGTCATGACATGACCGTCCGCATCGGGATGATCGGCCCCGGGGGCATGGGCCAGGCCCACATCGACCGCATCCACAGCGTCATCGCCGGTGGCCGCGTCGTCGCCGTCAGCGACGTCGACGAGGTGCGCGCCAAGGAGGTCGCCGACCGCGTCGGCGGTACGGCGTACGCGTCCTCGGCCGAGCTCATCGCCGCCGACGAGGTCGACGCCGTGATGATCTGCAGCTACGGCCCGGCCCACGAGGTCGACGTGCTCGCGGCCATCGCGGCCGGCAAGCCCGTGTTCTGCGAGAAGCCGCTGACGCCGACCGCCGACGCCGCGCTGCGCATCATGGAGGCCGAGCAGGCCGCCGGGCGACGCCTCGTCACCGTCGGGTTCATGCGCCGGTTCGACCGCAGCTATCGCCAGATGAAGGAGCTGCTCGACTCCGGCGAGCTCGGCGAGACGCTCATGGTGCACTGCGCGCACCGCAACCCGACCGTGCCCGAGCACTACACGTGGGACATGGCGATCAACGACACCGCGATCCACGAGATCGACACGATGCGCTGGCTGCTCGGCGAGGAGTTCGTGTCGGCCCGCGTCGACAAGCCGAAGAAGACGTCACTGCGGTTCGAGCACCTCCAGGACCCGCTCGTGCTCGTGCTCGAGACGGAGTCCGGCGTGCGGGTCGACGACGAGATCTTCGTCAACTGCCAGTTCGGCTACGACATCCGCTGCGAGGCCGTCGCCGAGAAGGGCACCGTGACGCTGGCCGACCAGAACGCCGTCGAGGTGCGCGACGGCTCCGGCCACCGCAACGCGATCACCCGCGACCACAACGACCGGTTCTGGGGCGCGTTCGTCACCGAGGTGCAGGAGTGGATCAACGCCGTCGCCGCGGGCAAGCACACCGGTTCGACGTCGTGGGACGGCTACGCCGCTGCGTGCGTCTGCGACGCCGGCGTCAAGGCGCTGACCGACGACGGCGTCGTCGCGGTCGAGATGATCGCCAAGCCGGACTTCTACGCCTGAACCGGGACGGGGCGGGCGCGCCGGCACCCGGCGGCGTCCGGCCCTCGGGACGCGGGGCGACGGCGACTTGGGAAACTCAGGAACTTCTGCTTAGGTAAGCCTGACCTTAGTACGCCGTCGCCCTGCGACCCGGCCCGCCACCCGGAGGACCCGTGATCGTCTGCCACTGCGCCGTGGTGACCGACCGCGACGTCACCGACGCGTGGGACGCCGGCGCCCGCAGCCTCGGGCAGGCCTGCCGCACCACCGGGGCGGGCACGGACTGCGGCTCGTGCGTCTTCTCCCTCAAGCGGCTCCTGTGCGAGCATGAGGCCTCAGTCACCCGGTCGCCGTCGGACCCGACGCACGACCTCGTGTCCGGCCCGATGCCCACGCCGCTGGAGGTGGTGGAAGGTGAAGCCAGCTAGCCCCCGAGTCGTCGAGCTCCTCAACGACGCCCTGACCTTCGAGCTGACGGTCACGAACACGTACTTCCTCCACGCGCGCATGCTCGACAGCTGGGGGTTCACCAGGCTCGGCAAGGTCTTCTACGACCTGTCCATCGACGAGATGCGCGACGCCGACGACCTCATCAACCGCATCCTGCTCTTCGACGGCCACCCCAACGTGCAGAAGCTCGGCGCCATCAGCATCGGCGAGGACGCGCACGAGATGCTCAGGCTCGCCTTCGAGAGCGAGAAGGCGGCCGTGGCGCAGTTCAACGCCGGCGCCAAGGAGTGCCACGAGCTCGGCGACCACGGCAGCGCCGCGGTCTTCGAGGAGATGGTCCGCGACGAGGAGAAGCACGCCGACTGGTTCGAGAGCCAGCTCGACGCGATCGAGCGGATCGGCCTGCAGCAGTACCTCGCCCAGCAGCTCGGCAGCGGCGGCCCCGAGGCCTGAGGCCCCGAGACCGCCGCCCGTGGTCGTGGTGCGCCAGGTCGGGTCAGTCGGCGACCTGGAGGGCCTTGACGGAGTCGCGGGCGGTGACGACCGCGGCGTGCTGACGGGTCACGACCTCGCGGAAGCCGGCGCTGAGGTCCTGCTGCAGGGCCTTCTCGTACTCCGACACCGCGTGGTTCTCGCCCGTGACGGCGGCGCCGAGCACGCTGCCCGCGTCGTCGCCGGTGAGGGCGTCCTTGAGCGAGATCCAGCCGCGGTGCAGGGCCGATGCCACCGAGCCGCTCTCGTCGACGTCCTCGCCGTACGCGTGACCCATCCCGACGATCTCGCGCCGGAAGCCGGCCCGCTCCTCGGACAGCCGCTGCAGCGTCGCCGCCCACTCCGGGCGGTCGTCGTCCTGCAGCTTCTCGGCGGCCTGGGCGAACCCGCGCTCGCCGTCCTTCAGCGTCTCGACCAGCTCCTTGGCGGCCTTGGCGTCGTCCGACATCGTCTCTCCTTCGTTGGGGTTTCGGGTCCCCTCCGCCCTACCCGGCTCGGCCGGACGCCAACCCTCGGCGCCGGGACCTCGCCTCGTGCCGCAATCCCGGTGCGCACGACGTCGCAGCGCTGTTACGGTTCAAGCGATCGTGATCCGACCGGGGAGGTGAGACCCATGTGTGCAGTGTCCGCAGAGGGGGCTCCCTCCCGTTCCACGATCACGCGACGGTCGTAGTCGCCACCGGGAGCGCCCGCCCACGAACCCGCGAAAGGCGACTCCCATGAACATCTCCGCAGCGACCCCGTCCGGCAGCCCCGAGCAGCGCGCCCTCGTCCTCGCCGGCGGCGGCGCCGCCGGCAACGCCTGGGAGCTCGGCGTCATCGCCGGTCTCCACGAGGCCGGGCTCGACATGACCGGTGCCGACGTCGTCATCGGCACGTCGGCCGGCTCCACCGTGGCGGCCCAGGTCACCGCCGGCACCAGCCCGTCCGACCTCTACGCCTCGATCCTGGCCGAGGTGCCACCGGTGCGACCCTCCCGCGAGGGCCCGGAGCAGGGCCGCCGCCCCGCCGTCTCGGGGCCCGGCTACCTCGAGTGGTCGAACGCGATCATCGCCTCGGCCACCGACCCGGCCGACATGCGTCGACGCCTCGGCGCCGCAGCGCTGGAGCGCGACGCGTCCGGCGGGGCCGACGCCCGGCGCTGGCGCGAGGTCGTCGCCTCGCGCCTGCCGAGCCGCGACTGGCCGCGGCAGCGGGTGCTCGTCGTGGCCGTCGACGCCGAGTCCGGCGAGCCGGTCGTCTTCGACCGCGACAGCGGCGTCGACCTCGTCGACGCCGTGGCGGCCAGCACCTCGGCCATGACGCCCTACGAGATCGGTGGGCGGCGCTTCCTCAACGGCGGCTACCGGCGCAGCGAGAACGCCGACCTCGCCGCGGGCTGTGGGCGCGTCCTCGTCATGTCGCCGTTCGGCGGCGCCAGTCGGATGCCGTCCGCCTGGGGCATGGACCTCGCCACGCAGGTGGCCGAGCTGCGGGCCGGCGGCAGCGCCGTCGAGACGATCTTCCCGGACGCCGGTTCGGGCGAGGTCTTCGACGCCAATGCCCTCGACCCCGCCACGCGCCGGCCGGCCGCTCGGGGCGGGTACGCGCAGGGCCGCGCCCTCGCCGAGCACCTCGCCGGCTTCTGGGGGTGAGGCGTCGGGCCGGCTGCCGGCCGCCCGACGGCTAGGCCCCGGCCAGCGTCGCCACCACCGGGGCCAGTACCTCGGCCGAGCCGGCGCCGACGACGACGTAGCTGAACCCGGCCTCCTCGCGCCGGCGCTGGAGCTCCTCGAGCGCCGCGGCCGGGTCGCTCGGGAGGATGGCCAGCGAGTCGGCCGCGCGCATCGCCGCGGGGTCGGTGTCGCGGGCGGACGCCATGAACGGGGCCACCTCGTCGCCGACGACCGACACGTGGAGCGCCAGCTCGACGTCGCGCTCGGCACGGAGGTCGCGCGCCATCCGTTCGACGTCGCCCCGGGTGTCGCCCGGCAGCATCGCGAACGTCACCGTGTCGGCCACCTCGGCGGCCAGCGCCCGCGCGCGCGGCCCGCGGACGGCCATGACGACGGGGGTGTGGGCGTCGGGGCCGTCCAGCTCTCGTAGACGCGCGACCGTGTCGCGCACCTGGCCCAGCCGGTCTCCCGGCGACGAGACGGGCAGGCCCAGGTCACGCAGCTCGTCCTCGATCCCGGGCCGCCCGGTGCCGAGGCCCAGCTCGAAGCGACCCTCGGTGAGCACCGACATCGAGTGCGCCTCCCACGCAAGGCTCCAGGCCGGATGCAGCGGGGACGCAGAGACCCACGTGCCGACGCGCAGCCCGGTCTGCGCCGCCGCCGTCGCGAGGGCGGGCGCCGGGGCCGGCTGCCACTGCGGCACGTCGGGCATGAGCACCGTCGAGTAGCCGCTGTCGGCGATGCGCCGCACCTGGTCCCGCCACGCTGGCACGTCGGTGAGCAGCGGCGCGACGACGCCGAACCGGAACGGTCTGGTCATGGCTGGGCGTCGAGCACCGGGTAGCGCAGGTGGGTCACAC
>JAEWFB010000376.1 GCA_023389095.1 Actinomycetes bacterium | reverse complement strand
TCGTCAGCGACCGCTCGCTCCCCGAGCCGCTGCTGTCGACGCCCGAGCGCACCTACGAGGAGTCGGTGGCCCTGACCCGCCGCTGGCACGGCCGGGGACGCACGCGCTACGCCGTCACCCCGCGGTTCTCCTACTCCGCGAGCGACGACCTGCTCGACGCGTGCGCCTCCGTCATGAAGGACGTGCCCGGCACGTGGTTCACCTCGCACGTCAACGAGAACCAGGCCGAGATCGCCGAGGTGGCGCGCCTGTTCGCCGAGGCCGAGCACTACGTCGACACCTACGACCGGCACGGCCTCGTCGGCCCGAGCACGGTGCTCGCGCACAACGTCCATGCCACCGACCGCGAGCTGAACCTCCTTGCGGCACAGGGCGCCTCGGTCGCCCATTGCCCGACGAGCAACTCCGCGCTGGGCAGCGGGCTCTTCCCGCTGCGGTCCCACGCGGAGCACGGGGTCCGGGTCGCCCTCGGCTCCGACGTCGGCGCCGGCACCGGGTTCTCGCTCTTCAAGGAGGGCCTGCAGGCCTACTTCATGCAGCAGCTGCTCGGCCCCGCCGGCCTGCCGCTCGCCTCCCCCGACCTGCTCTTCCTCGCCACCCGTGCCGGCGCCCTGGCGCTCGGGCTCGACCACGAGGTCGGCGACCTGTCGGTGGGTCGCCAGTTCGATGCCGTCTGGGTGCGCCCCGCCGCGGGCGACCCGCTCGAGGTCGGCCTGCGGCACGCGTCGGGCGCCGAGGACGCCCTCGCCAAGACCTTCGCCCTCGCGACCCCCGGCCACGTCGCCGGCGTGTGGGTCGGCGGCGACCGCGTCAAGGGGTAGTGCCGCACCGGGGAGGTGTAACGCAGCGGGGACACGGTCGGTGACCGTGTCCCCGCTGTGGCGTGGAGGACTCAGGACCGCTCGTCGGCGAGCAGCGCCTCGTAGGCCGGCAGGGTGAGGAAGTCGGGGAAGTCGTCGGCCAGTGCCGACTCCACGAAGAGCTGACGGGCCTTGTCCCACAGGGGGTCCGCATCGAACACGTCGGACCCGACGCGACCGCGCAGGCCGGCGAACTCCTGCTCCACGACGTCCTCGACGAGGGCACGGGTGACGGTCTCGCCCGAGCCGAGCGTGACGTCGTTGTGCACCCACTGCCACACCTGCGACCGGGAGATCTCGGCGGTGGCGGCGTCCTCCATGAGGTTGTTGATGCCCGCGGCCCCGTTGCCCGAGAGCCAGGCGTGCACGTACTGGATGCCGACCGCGACGTTGCCGCGCAGCCCGTCGAGGGTGCGGTGGCCGGGGGTGCTCGCGACGTCGAGCAGGTCGGCCGCCGTGACCGACACGTCGGGACGCTGCCGGTCGAGCTGGTTCGGACGGTCGCCGAGCGTCTCGGTGAAGATCTCGGCGCAGAGGGGCACGAGGTCGGGGTGGGCCACCCACGACCCGTCGAAGCCGGCGGTGGCCTCGCGCGACTTGTCCTCGCGGACCTTGGCGAACGCGCGCTCGTTGGCCTCGGCGTCGCGCCGGCTCGGGATGAAGGCCGCCATGCCACCGATCGCCATCGCCCCGCGGCGGTGGCAGGTGGCGACGAGCAGGTCGCTGTAGGCCTTCATCATCGGGGCGTTCATCGTCACGTCGTTGCGGTCGGGCAGCGTGAACGACGGGCCGGCATCGCGGAAGTTCTTGATGACCGAGAAGAGCTAGTCCCAGCGACCGGCGTTGAGCCCGGCGGCGTGCTCGCGCAGCTCCCAGAGGATCTCGTCCATCTCGAAGGCCGCGGTGATCGTCTCGATGAGCACCGTGGCGCGGATCGTGCCGGCGTCGAGGCCGAGGACCTGCTCGGCGTGGGTGAACACGTCGTTCCAGAGACGCGCCTCGAGGTGCGACTCCGTCTTCGGCAGGTAGAAGTACGGGCCGCGGCCACGGTCGACGAGCTCGCGGGCGTTGTGGAGCGCGAAGAGGCCGAAGTCGACGAGTCCGCCGACGGCGGCCCGCCCGTCGAGCAGCACGTGGGCCTCGTCGAGGTGCCAGCCGCGGGGGCGGGGGACGATGACCGGTGTCGACCCTGGGTCGCGGAGGGCGTACTCCTTGCCGGCGGGGTCGGTGAAGGCGATGGTGCCGCGCACGGCGTCGCGCAGGTTGACCTGGCCGCCGACGACGTTGGCCCAGTGCGGGGTGTTGGCGTCCTCGAGGTCGGCGAGCCACACCTTCGCGCCCGAGTTGAGCGCGTTGATCGACATCTTGCGGTCGGTCGGGCCGGTGATCTCGACCCGGCGGTCCTCGAGGCCGGGTGCCGGCGCGGGCACGGTCCACTCGGACGCCCGCACGTCGGCCGTCTCGGGCAGGAAGTCGAGGGCGGCGCCCCCGGCCAGGTCCGCACGCCGGCGGGCGCGGGCCTCGAGCAGCTCGTCGCGGCGTGGGGCGAACCGCCGGTGGAGGTCCGCGACGAACGCGAGCGCGTCCTCGGTGAGGACCTCGTCCGCTCGTTCGACGTCGGGGCCGGAGATCGTGATCGACGTGGTGGCTGGCATGCGTGCTCCTCCGTGGCGGCAACGGGGACACGCAGCGGGCCGCGTCGGCGACGGTGCCGGGTGTCCTGCGAGACTGGGGCCGAGCGTGGTCCCCGACTCGGGCGATCCGCTCGCTATGATTTCATCATACGGAAATCATTTCTCACAAACAGCACCTCTCCTCGTGAGACACCAACCCGAGAGGCATTCCATGCCGGCACGCACGTCGATCTCCGGGGCCCCCTCGAGCGCCCGGTCCAGCGCGTCGTCGTCCGCGGACGGGGTCCGGGGCGCCAAGGCATCGGGCGGCGTGCAGTCGCTCGACCGGGCGTTCACGATCCTCGAGACCATCGCCGACGCCGGCGGGGTCATCAGCCTCTCGCAGCTCGCCTCGGACACGCGGCTCCCCCTGCCGACGATCCATCGGCTCGTGCGCACGCTGGTCGACCTCGGCTACGTGCGTCAGGAGCCCTCGCGCCAGTACTCCCTCGGCCCGCGGCTCATCCGGCTCGGCGAGCTCACCTCGCGTCGCCTCGCGACCTGGGCTCGGCCCCACCT
>JAEWFB010000349.1 GCA_023389095.1 Actinomycetes bacterium | reverse complement strand
CGGTTGGCCACGAGGGCGTAGGCGGCCGCGTACTGCTCGTCGTTGCCGGCCAGCTGCGTCGCCTTCATGAACTGGCTCATCCGCAGCAGGCTGTGCCCGGGGAGGAAGACGTTCTGGTAGTCGCCCGGGGCGCCGCCGTCGGTGTAGGCCCCGTCCTGGAGGGCCTTGGCGACCGCCGCGACCTTCTCCCACTGGCCGTCGACCCGGTCGGTCCACGGCGTCACCTTGTCGTCGAGGAACGACAGGGCCGACGCGTCGACCGTGGTGCCGTCGGCGACGTCGGCCGTCTTCGGCAGTTGCGCCGGCGGCGTCTGGACGTAGGCCGTCACGGAGTACTGGTCACCGGCGGCCAGCTTCTCGGGCAGGACGCCGGTGTTGGTGTCGATGTTGAAGCGCAGGTCGTCGGAGAGCGTGTCCTTGCGCCCACCCCCGAAGGCGAGCCCGGTGACGGTGCCGAAGGTCGGCAGCCAGACGTCGCTGTAGCCCCCGGCCGGCACGGCCACCGTCGCCGTGACCTCCTGACCCGGGCCCTGGGCGGCGATGTGGGTGCCGACCTTGCGGAAGCTCGTGCCGTCGGCGTCCGGCCCGTCGCCGAGGTTGGCGAAGTTGCCTGCGCCCCAGACGAACCCGTCGTAGGAGTCGAGCGCGGCGAAGCGCAGCGGCACGCCGGCCGGCAGTCCCTTGACCGTGAGCAGCGTCTTGTCGAACTGCTGCGAGGCGTTCGGCTCGGTGTACTGGCGGAAGCCGGCCAGTGGCGACGCGAACTGGGTGACGTCGAACGGCGGCACCAGCGCGGCGCGGAAGACGGTGCGGCTCGTGTCGGCTCCGGGCAGCATCGGCCCGACGAAGAAGCCGCCCACCGTGGCGACGGCGAGCAGCCCCGCGGTCGTGACGGCACGCGTCGTACGGCCGGCCCCGTTCTGCAGCGCCGGACGGTTGCGGTTGCTGCGCAGCGCCGTCCAGCCGATGGCCACGAGCGCGAAGACCGCGCCCTGCACGAGCACCGCGGCCGGCGTCGGCGTGCCGAGCACGATCGAGGCCACGAGCAGGGCGACCGGCGACACGAGCGCGAGGACCGCACCGGGCCAGCGCCGGGCGATGCCGTACGTCAGGGTCGCCCCGGCGAGGCCGAAGAGGAACGGCAGCGCCATGAAGGGGCCGCTCGAGTCGACCGGAGGCAGCGCCGTCAGCAGCTCCTTCCAGCCGGGAACGGCCAGGTGCGCGAGCGTCCCGAACGTCGCCCCCGACGGCAGGAACCCGGCGATGAGGTCCTCGCGCACGGCGATCGGGCCGCCGAGCAGCAGGTAGGCGGCCGCGGCCGCGAGCAGGGTGACGACGCCCAGGGCGCGGAAGGCCGCCCCGGCGTACGCGACGAGCAGGCCGACGAGCAGGCCGGCGAGCCCGACCCACAGCCAGCCGAGACCGATGAAGGTGGTGCGGAAGCCGACGAGCGCGATGCCGACGAGCGCGAGCGTGAAGCCGGCGTCGACGAGCTGGGGGGCCGTGGGGCGCAGCCGGGCCAGCTGCGTGCCGAGGCGTTCCCGCACGCTCGGCGGGCGCACGAGGGCGCTCGGCGGCGGGGCGGAGATACCGGTCTGGCTCATCGGGCGACTCCGGTGAACAGGAGGGGGCGGAGGTCCTCGAGGGCGCTCAGCGTCAGGATCGTCAGGCCACCGCCGCGACGGATGCCGTGGTCGGCCAGCGGGTCGACGACGACGATGACCCGCGTCACCTCGGGCGGGAACTGCCCGGCTGCCCGCTGCAGCTCGATGAACGGGCGGTGCGGGCCGGTGACGATGAAGACCGTCGAGGTGTCGGGTGCGAGGTCGGTGGCATCGAGGCTCACCGAGAACAGGTCGATCGGGCCGGGCTCGACCCGCGCCATGGCGTCGAGGCCGACCTGCGGCACCGACCTGCTCACCTTCTGGTCGGCGCACACCATCGTGCAGTCCTGCTCGTCGAGCATGACGCGGACCATGATCGAGGCACCGACCGAGATGGCCGTCTCGACGTCGGCCTGGATCGCGGTGGGCGCGTTGGCCGCCATGACGTCGCGCTCGACGTCATGGTCGGTGCGGCCGGTCTTGCCGTGGCCCGACCGGTACTGCTCGGGGTCGGGGTCGACGACGATCGTCACGTGGGATCGCCGCGTGTCGAGGAACTGGCGCACGAGCAGGCGCCCGGCCTTGGCCGAGCTGCGCCAGTGGATGTAGCGGCGGTCGTTGCCGGGCTGGTACTCGCGCAGCGCGTGGAAGGCGAGGTCGCTCATCGAGACGTCCTCGGTGGTGCTGCCCTCGAGGTCGCGCAGCAGGCCGGCGCCGAGCGACTCGAGCGCCACGGTGCGCGGGTGCACGAACAGCTCGGTGCGCTCGGTCCACGTGAGGGTGCGGCGCATCAGACCGAGCGGGTCGCCCTGGACCGTCGTGGCCGGGCCCACCTGGATGACGCCGCGGCGGGAGGTGGGCACGACGAAGAGCTCCTCGTGGGCGTTGCCCGGCGTCAGGGCCGGCAGCACGAAGCGGGCGGCCGAGAGCCCCACCGGCAGCTCGACGAGGATCGGCAGCATCGGCGCGCGAGCCTCGTTCGTCACGACGATGCGACCCGTGGCCGGCTCGCCGACAACGACGCGTCGGGGGTCGACCTCGGCGAGGATGCGCACCCTGGTGCGCCCCAGCGCGAGCACGAAGCACACGAGGTAGAGCACGAGGGCGGCCGCGGCCACCATGAGCAGCTCGGTCCAGCCCCACCGGGCGCCGACGAACCACGTGACGAGGCCGAGCGCGAGGATCGTCCACCCGAGCGGCGACACCCAGTGCAGGACGCCGGCGACGGGTCGCCACACGCCCTCGGTGCGCTGGGCGACGCGCCCGGTGGCGTGCCCGATGGTCTGCGTGATCGGCTGCGTGACGTGCCGGATGCCGCGGCTCGTCGAGCCACGGGCGGCGCGCGGCGACGCTGCACCCCTCGCCGGTGCGCCCGCCGGTGCGCCCGCCGGTGCGCCGGGCGGTGCGCCGGGCGGTGCGCTCGGGGGCGCGCCGGTCGACGCGTCCCGCTCCCTGACCTGTTCGGCCATCCCTACCCCTCGTCGTGGCCTTCGTCGTGGCCGTGCTGCTGCCGTGTGCGGCTGTCCGTGCGGACCTCGTTCAGGCGGATCTCGTTCAGGCGGAGGCGCGCTCCGCCGGCGGCGCGATGTCGCCGAGGATCTGGTCGATGCACTGCTCGACCGTGGTGCCGGCGAACTGCGCCTCGGCGTTGAGCAGGAGGCGGTGGCTGAGCACCGGCTCGGCGAGGACCTTGATGTCGTCCGGGACGACGTAGGTGCGACCCTGGCTGGCCGCCCACGTCTTGGCGCACCGCACGTAGGCGAGGCAGCCGCGCACCGACAGGCCCAGCTTGAGGCTCGGGTGGCGGCGCGACTCCTCGGCGATCCGGCTGACGTAGCCGAGGATGGCCGGGTCGACGTGGATCTCGTCGGCGAGGCGCGACATGTCGAC
>JAEWFB010000337.1 GCA_023389095.1 Actinomycetes bacterium | reverse complement strand
GCTCGCTCGTGGCCGGCAGCCGCTACCGCGGTGACTTCGAGGAGCGGCTGAAGAAGGTCCTCAAGGAGATCCGCACCCGCGGCGACATCATCATCTTCATCGACGAGATCCACACGCTCGTCGGTGCCGGTGCCGCCGAGGGCGCCATCGACGCGGCGAGCATCCTCAAGCCGATGCTGGCCCGCGGCGAGCTGCAGACGATCGGCGCGACGACGCTCGACGAGTACCGCAAGCACATCGAGAAGGACTCGGCCCTCGAGCGGCGCTTCCAGCCGATCCAGGTGCAGGAGCCGACGCTGCCGCACGCCATCGAGATCCTCAAGGGCCTGCGCGACCGCTACGAGGCGCACCACCGGGTCACGATCACCGACGGCGCGCTCGTCGCCGCGGCGAACATGGCCGACCGGTACATCAACGACCGCTTCCTCCCGGACAAGGCGATCGACCTCATCGACGAGGCGGGCGCGCGACTGCGCATCCGCCGGATGACGGCGCCGCCGGACCTGCGCGACTTCGACGAGAAGATCGCCGCGCTGGTCCGCGAGAAGGAGTCGGCCATCGACGGCCAGGACTTCGAGCGCGCGGCCCGTGTCCGCGACGACGAGAAGCGCCTGCGCCAGGAGAAGGCCGAGCGCGAGGCGCAGTGGAAGTCCGGCGACATGGACGTCGTGGCCGAGGTCGACGAGGAGCTCATCGCCGAGGTCCTGGCGGCCAGCACCGGCATCCCGGTCTTCAAGCTGACCGAGGAGGAGTCGAGCCGACTGCTCCACATGGAGGACGAGCTGCACAAGCGCATCGTCGGCATGGACGACGCCGTCAAGGCGCTGAGCCAGGCGATCCGCCGCACCCGTGCGGGCCTGAAGGACCCGCGCCGTCCCGGTGGCTCGTTCATCTTCGCCGGCCCCACCGGCGTCGGTAAGACCGAGCTGGCCAAGACGCTCGCCGAGTTCCTCTTCGGCAGCGAGGACGCCCTGATCCAGCTCGACATGTCCGAGTACTCCGAGAAGCACACGGTGAGCCGCCTGTTCGGTTCGCCCCCCGGCTACGTCGGCTACGAGGAGGGCGGCCAGCTCACCGAGAAGGTGCGCCGCAAGCCGTTCTCCGTCGTGCTCTTCGACGAGGTCGAGAAGGCCCACCCGGAGATCTTCAACTCGCTGCTGCAGGTGCTCGAGGACGGCCGCCTCACCGACTCCCAGGGTCGGATGGTCGACTTCAAGAACACCGTCATCATCATGACGACCAACCTCGGCACGCGGGACATCTCCAAGGCCAACATGGGCTTCTCGGCCGGGCCCGACAGCCGTTCGGACTACGAGCGGATGAAGGCGAAGGTCACCGACGAGCTCAAGCAGCACTTCCGGCCCGAGTTCCTCAACCGCGTCGACGACACCATCGTGTTCCCGCACCTCAACAAGGACGAGATCACCCAGATCGTCGACCTCGAGATCGCCAAGCTCGACAAGCGGCTCAAGGACAAGGACATGGGCATCGAGCTCACGCCCGCGGCCAAGGACCTGCTCGCCAAGAAGGGCTACGACCCCGTGCTCGGTGCACGCCCGCTGCGGCGCACCATCCAGCGCGAGATCGAGGACGCCCTCTCGGAGAAGATCCTCTACGCCGAGTTCACGTCGGGCCAGTACATCAAGGTCGACACCGAGGGCGAGGGCAAGGAGGAGACGTTCACCTTCTCCGACATGGCCCACCCCGACGCGTCGCACCGCCCGGCCGACGACCTCCCGGTCCTGCCCGAGGGCGCGGCCCTCGACGAGGCCCTGGGGGTCAACGTGACGGCCGGTCCGTCGGTGCCCGACGACACCGTCTACCCCGACCACGGGGTGGCCGGCGGCGAGCGCTGACCCGCCTGACCTCGCTGACGCGCGGTAAGACACACGGCCGAAGGGCCGGGGACACGTTCCCCGGCCCCTTCGCCGTGCCGGCCCAGTGCGTCTCGCCCCCTCGTGCGGACGGCCTCCCGCGTCGCGTGAACCGGTCGTCTACGGTGGGGCGGTGACCTCCGTGCACCGCCCTGCCGCGCGCCGACGACCCGCCCTGCGCGTCGTCGTCGCGGCGGCCGCGGCCACCGTGCTGCTCGCCTCCTGCACCTCCCAGCCGAGCGGCCCGTCTGCCTCGAACGACCCGTCGGGCACGGCGTCGACGCCGGCTGCCGGCACCGGCGGCACGTCGTCCGCGGCCCAGGGCGACGGCATCGCGGGCGCACCCGCACCCCTCGCCACGCTCGTCGAGCGGATCTACTCGGGCGGCGACCTCGGCGCCGCCGCGAGCCCCACCGCGCAGTCTGCCCTCGCGGCGCGGAAGCCGGCCGCGCTCCCGGCGGGGGCCAGGGCCTCGGTCGGCTCGTGGATGGGCACTCCCGTCGCGGTGGTCACCGCCGGTGACGACGTGACGCTCGCCGTCGGCCCGACGTGGAAGGTGGTCGGTGGCTGGTGGCCGGGCCTCGGCGTCGACCGACCGTCGCTGGGCCCCAAGGGTCCCCGCTGGGTGCTCGCCATCGGCTCCGACGCCCGGCCGGGCCAGCCCCTCGAACGCACCCGGGCCGACGTGCTCCAGGTCATCGGCCAGGACGGCTCCGGCGGTGGCGGCGTCATGGGCATGGCCCGCGACCTCTGGGTGCCGCTGGCGACCGGCGGCACGGGAAAGATCAACTCCGCCATGGTGTTCGGCGGTCCCTCCGCCCAGGTCGCCACCGTCCGACGCGTCACGGGCCTTCCTGTGCAGGGCTACGTCGTCATCGGGTTCTCCGGCTTCAAGAAGGTCGTCGACGAGCAGGGCGGCATCCCGATCGTCATCCCGAAGACCGTCGTCGCCTCGCACGCCAAGAACATGGTCATCAAGGCCGGTCCCCAGACGCTGACCGGCGCCGAGGCCCTCGCCTACGCCCGCGAGCGGCACACCCTGCCGGACGGCGACTTCGGCCGGTCGCGCCACCAGGGAGAGGTCATCCTCGCGGCCGCGATCAAGGCGAAGCTGGCCGGGCCGATCGCCATCCCCGAGGCCCTGACGAGCTTCAGCAAGGTCGGCAAGAGCAACCTCGACGCCGAGCAGATCCTCACCTTCACCGCGGGGCTGCACGCGCTGAACCCGCTCAAGGTCGGTCGTGGCGTCGCCAAGGGCGCCTTCGGCTGGGCCGGACAGCAGTCGATCGTCGTGCTCGGCGCCGAGGCCCGACGCCTCTTCGCGCAGTTCCGCGACGGGAACCTCTCGTGAGCGACGCGCCACTGCTGCGGCGGGCGCGCACCGCCGACATCCGGGCCATCCGCGCGCTCGTCGCGCCCCTCTCCGAGCGACGCGTCCTCGTCAGCAAGGAGGCGGTCACCTACTACGAGTCGGTCCAGGAGTTCCTGGTGGCCGAGGTGGACGGCCGCGTCGTCGGCTGCGGAGCGCTGCACGTCATGTGGGAGGACCTGGCGGAGATCCGCACCCTCGCCGTCGCCGACGACCAGCTCGGCACCGGGCTCGGGGGTCGGATCCTCGAGGAGCTCGTCGAGGCCGCCCGCGCCCTCGGTGTCCGCCGGCTCTTCTGCCTCACCTTCGAGACCCGCTTCTTCGAACGGCACGGGTTCGCCGCCATCGAGGGCCAGGCCGTGTCGCACGCCGTCTACGCCGAGCTGCTGCGCTCCTACGACGAGGGCGTCGCCGAGTTCCTCGACCTCGAGCGGGTCAAGCCGAACACGCTGGGCAACACCCGGATGCTTCGAACCCTCTGAACCTCAGGGGTTCTCGTCGACCGGCAGGCGCCTGGCGAGATGCGCCAGCAGCGCGTCGACAGCCGGCGACCGTCCGTGCTCACGGGCGATGACGCTCAGCTCCCACACGAGCGGCTCGATGAGCGGGACCGCGGTCGCCGCCGTGGCGCTGTGCGCGTGCTGCGCGGGCCGCGCAGGCTGCGCCGCCTGTGCGGGAACGACGGCGACGCCGAGGCCGGCCGTGACGTAGTCGGGGACGGTGGTCAGGTCGGGCACCTCCATGGTGACCCGGCGAACCAGGGCGTGCTCCGCGAGCCAGTCGTCCACGATGCGACGGTTGCCGAAACCCCTTGGCATCTCGACGAAGTCATCGCCGAGCAGGTCCCGGACCGAGACCCGGTCCGCGCCCTCGAGGGGGTGACCGGGAGGCAGCAGCGCGAGGAAGGGCTGGCGGCGGAGCACCTGGACGTGCACGCCGACGAGCTCGGCCACCGGCAGCCCGCAGAACGCGACGTCGGTGCGCCCGCGCCGCACGTCGTCGAGCAGGCCGGTCGAGCCGCGAGGCGAGGTGCGCAGCGACAGCTCGACGTCCGGGTAGGTGTGGTGGAACTCGCCGATGACGCCCGGCAGGCCGAGGTACTCCAGGTTGGTGATCATGCCGATGCGCAGGGTTCCGCGCACCTGGCCGCGGGAACGCGCACCGACCGCCCGCATCTCCTCGACGGCGGCCACCGCCGTTCGGGCCTGCGCCAGCAGCGCCCGGCCCGTCGGCGTCAACGACACGTGGCGCGTCGACCGGTCGAAGAGGGCCGAGCCCACCTCGCGCTCGAGGGCGCGGATCCCGGCCGACACCGTCGACTGCACGGCCTGGACGCGCTCGGCCGCACGCGTGAAGCTCAGCTCGTCGGCCACGGCGACGAAGAACTCGAGGTGACGCGTCTCCACCTGTCCATCATCCATCGAAATTCTCGATCAGTGTGACCACCACTCCTCGTTGGACACGATGAATGCACGTGGCGCACGCTGGAGACATGCCCACCACGCCCGTCTCCCTGAGCATGCCCAGGACGTCCCGCGCCTCCTCCCGGCCCGGCCCGGCCGGCACCCCTGCACGGCACGAGGCGCGCCACCGTCGGGGCTTCTGGGTCGTCGTCGGCGCCTTCCTCGTGCTCATGGCCTTCACGACCCTGCCGACGCCCCTCTACCCGCTCTACCAGCGCCTCGACGGCTTTCCCACCTTCGTCATCACCGTCGTCTTCGCGGCCTACGGGTTCGGGGTCATGGCCGGGCTGTACCTCGCCGGGCACGTCAGCGACTACCTCGGCCGGCGCCGGGTGCTGCTCGCCGCCACCGGGGTCGAGCTCGTCAGTGCCGTGCTGTTCGTGCTCCTCCACGACACGACGAGCCTGCTGATCGCCCGCTTCCTGTGCGGCCTCGGCATCGGTGCCGTCACGGCCACGGCCACCGCACACCTGGCCGAGCTGCACGCCGTCGGGCGACCCGGCAGCGACTCGGGCTTCGCCTCGGTCGTGGCCGGCGCCGTCAACACCGGTGGCCTCGCGCTCGGGCCCCTCGTGGCCGGACTGCTGACGCAGTGGCTCCCGGCCCCGCTCGTGCTGCCCTACGCCGTCTGGGTCGTGCTCCTGCTCGTCGCGCTCGGCGCCCTCCTGCTCGCACCAGAGACGGTCGAGCGTCGCGGCCCGCGTCCGGCCTACCGCCCCCAGCGCGTCCGCGTCGATCCGCACGTGCGCGCCGAGTTCTCGGCGGCCGCCGTGGCCGCGGCCGCGGCCTTCTCGGTGCTCGGCCTGTTCACCTCGCTGACGGCCAGCTTCGTCGGCGGGACCCTCGGGGTGCACTCCCGGCTCGTCACCGGATCCATCGTGTTCGGCGTCATCGGTGCGTCCGCCGTGTCGCAGGTCGTCCTCGGCCGTCGGGACGTCCGCCTGCGCCTGCGCGCCGGGATGGCGCTCATGGGCGCCGGCCTCGTGCTCGTGGCCGTCGGCGCCTGGACGACCACCCTGGCCGTCTTCGTCGTCTCGGGTGTCCTGGCCGGAGCCGGTGTCGGGCTCGTGTTCAACGTCGCCCTGACCACGGCAGGCACGCTGGCCTCGGCGGGGCGCCGAGGGGAGACCCTCGCCGGGATGTTCCTCGCGGCCTACGCCGGGATCACGGTGCCCGTCATCGCAGCGGGTGTCGCGCTGACGTGGTTCCCGGCCCCCGGCGTGCTCGTCGTGTTCGCGGCGGTCGTGCTCGTGGCCGTGCTCACCTCGACGACGCGGATGCTGGCGCACACCCGCCCCTCCCCCTGACGCCCGTCCCCTCGTCTCGCCCCTCCCGATCGAGAAAGCGATCGGATTGCTTTCTCGATGGGATCTCAGGCGCGGCCGGACGCGGCGTAGAGGCGCCGGACGACGTCCTCGATGTCCGGCTCCTCGATCGTCAGGTCACGCACCTCGTGGCGTGCCGACACCTGGGCCAGCACCGCCGCCGCGGTCGTCGTGGCCGGGTCGAAGGCCAGCCGCTGGCGCAGGCCGTCGGACTCGCTGGCGACGAGGGTCGCACCGGGCACGTCGGCGAGGTCGGGCGTCGGCTCGGCGAGGTCGAGCACGAGGAGCCGCTGGGCCCCGACCGTCGCGGCGAGTCCCGGGAGGGTCCCGTCGAAGGCGAGCCGACCGTGGTCGACGACGAGCACCCGGTCGCAGAGCCGTTCGATGTCGCCCATGTCGTGGGTCGTCAGCAGCAGCGTCGTGCCGCGCTCGTGCCGCTCCCGGACGAGAAACTCGCGCAGCCGCTGCTTCGACAGCACGTCGAGTCCGATGGTCGGCTCGTCGAGCACGAGCAGGTCGGGCGAGTGCAGCAGGGCGGCCGCGATCTCGGCCCGCATGCGCTGCCCGAGCGACAGGGACCGCACCGGGGTGCCCAGCTGCGGGCCCATCTCGAGCTGCTCGACGAGCAGCTCGGTGCGCGCCCGGGCGTGCGTGTCGTCGAGCCGGTGGATGGCGGCGAGGATCGTGAACGACTCGCGCAGCGGGAGGTCCCACCAGAGCTGCGAGCGCTGGCCGAAGACGACGCCGACGCGTCGGGCGACCTCGACACGCTGGCGCATCGGGTCGAAGCCGCACGTGCGCACGTGCCCGGCGGTCGGCTTGAGGATGCCGGTGAGCATCTTGATCGTCGTCGACTTCCCGGCGCCGTTGGCGCCGATGTAACCGACCGACTCGCCGGCCTCCACGGTGAACGACATGTGGTCGACCGCACGGGTGCGCTTGAAGTCGCGCACGAGGTCGCGCGTCTCGATGATGCTCATCCGCCTGCTCCTTGGTAGTGCCGGGTGCCGAGCCGCCAGCAGAGCGCCGCCAGGGCCCAGGCGAACGCCGCCGCCACCGGGGTGAACCAGGCGAGCCAGGGCGGCACGAGGTGGTCGCCGGGCAGGCCGAGGATCGCCACGGCCGGCACGTAGGCGACGAACGCCGTGGGGACGACGAACATCCAGAAGATGCGCAGCAGGTTCGGGAACACCTGCTGGCTCTGCTGCGCGGCGTAGGACCCGCCGTAGGTGAACGCGTTGGTGAACTCCGAGCCGTCGACGAGGAAGAACTGCACGCCGCCGGCAGCCGTGAACAGGGCCGCGAAGATCGCCGTCCCGCTCGCGACGGTGAGCACGAGCAGCGCGACCGTGGCCCACGACCACGAGATCGACGCGGTCGTCAGGGCCACCACCAGCGCCACGACTCCCACTGACATGCGCCCGACCCGCCGCAGCGACAGGTCGCTCGTGACGAGCTGGGCCAGCAGCGGCAGCGGTCGCACGTAGAAGGCGTCGACCTGGCCGGCCCGGATGTAGTCGGGCAGCTGGTCGAGATGTCCCACGACCATGTCGGCCAGCGCGAAGGACAGGTTCGACAGGGCGAAGACGAGCAGCGCCGCCGTGAAGTCGAGGCCGCCGAGCACGTCGACGTTGTGGAAGATGACCCAGACCTCGGCGAACTCGGCCACGCCCGCCCCGAGCGTCCCGAGCACGTCGGTGACGAACGACGTGCGGTACTGCAGCTGGGCGCGGGCCCTGGAGGCGAGCAGCACGCGGTACGGCCGCAGCCGCGCGCGAACACTCGTGAGGCTCGCCGCCTCCGGGCGCGTCACGGGGCCGGGCACGGTCCTGGGGTCAGCCACCCTGCACCTCCAGCTTGCGACGCCCGGCCCGCATGACGGCCTGGCCGAGGGCGACGAGCGCCACCGCCCAGAACACCTGGCTGGCCAGCGTCGGCAGCACGTCCATGCCCGTGACCCGCCCGGCGAGGATGTCGATGGGGTTCTGGAGCATCGAGGGGAACGGCGACCACTGGGCGATGGTGCGCAGCCAGGCGGGAAACCACGGCACCGGCAGGTAGAGGCCGCACAGCAGGCCGCCGAAGATCATGTAGAGCAGCCGCACGCCGCGCACCTCGACGAGCCAGAACGCGAGGAGGTTAACGACGAAGCTGCCCGCGAAGGCGACGACGACGGCGAGCGCCACCGACACGAGCCCGGCGACCCAGCCGACCGCTCCCGGGGGCCACGCCATGTCGAACAGCAGCGCACCGACAAGCAGCGCCGGGGCACCGCGGGCAACGAGGTTGATCCCGGCACGACCGAGATCGGCTGCCAGATAGGCGAGCTGGGGGTCGAGGGGTCGCAGGAAGTCGATGGCGATGTCGCCGGTGCGCACCCGCTGCCCCACCTCCTGGAAACCCCAGAGGTTGACCGTGCCGAGGAGGGCCTGGCCCCACCACACGAAGGCCACGGCCGTCGGGGCGTCATAGCCGCCGATGGCCGAGCCGGCCGACGCGACCGCCGCGAGCACGATGGAGGCCCGGATGAGCCCGAAGACCGAGTTGGTCGTCATCCCGGCGAGCAGGGCGAGCCGGTAGGTCGAGTGGCGCCGGAAGCCCGCGCGGACGAGGAGCCAGAACGTCGCCATGGTCGTCGCTCCCCCTCTCGCACCCCTGCGCCCCGGCCGGAGGCACGAGGGGCCACGTTACAAGTCGGACTCCGGCTCGGCAACGGGGCAGACGCGACGCGCCCGTGGGCCACCCTCGCACCGGCCGGGATGTGGTGAGGTGTGCTCATGTCCCGGTCACCGCGCGACCTGTCCCCCGAGGCCCTCGAGTTCCTCGGGGTCAGGCACCTGGCCACCTTGACGACCCAGCGACGCGACGGCTCACCGCACGTGACGCCGGTCGGGTTCACCTGGGACGCAGGGGCGCTCGTCGCCCGCGTCATCACGAGCCGCACGAGCCAGAAGGCTGTCAACGCGGCCCGAGGCGGCCGGGCCGCGGTGTGCCAGGTGGAGGGACGCCACTGGCTCACCCTCGAGGGGGACGTCCGGGTGGTCGACGACGCCGCCACCGTGGCCGACGCGGAGCGGCGCTACGCGGCGCGATACCGCGAGCCGCGGCCCAACCCGCAACGGGTCGTCGTCGAGATCACCGTCGACCGGGTCCTCGGCAACCTCTGACGCGCGCGCCCTCAGGCGGGGAGGCGGTAGCGGTCGCCGTCGAGGGGCTCGACGAGACCGTCGGCGACGAGCGAGTCGAGGCAGCGCATCACCTGGGTGGTGTCGGGTCCGCTGTCGGTGAGCTCGGCCAGCGGCAGGTCGGTGTGCCGGTCGCGCAGCCGGCGCAGCAGCTCGCCACGCACCTGACGGTCGGTGCCGTGCCAGGCCTGGCCCCGCCGCGGCGGACCGTCGTAGGCCGGGCGCCCGTCGAGGTTCCACGCGCAGAGGTCGGCGACCGGGCACTCGTCGCACCGCGGCCCCCGCGCGACGCACACGAGGGCCCCGAGCTCCATGACGGCGACGTTCCACGTGTTGGCGGTGTCGCGGTCGGCCGGCATCGAGTCGGCGGCGAGGCGCGCCTCCGCGCGGTTGAGCGTGAGGTTCGGGAACGCCTTGCCCTCGACCGCCCGCGCGAGGACCCGGCGCACGTTGGTGTCGACGACCACCTCGGGGAGGCCGAACGCGAAGCACGACACGGCCGCGGCGGTGTAGGCCCCGACGCCGGGCAGGGCGAGCAGCTCGGCGTGGGTCCCGGGCACCCGACCACCGTGCCGGTCGACCATGGCGGTCGCGGCCTCGTGCAGCCGAAGGGCTCGACGCGGGTAGCCGAGCCGGCCCCAGGCGCGCACGGCGTCGCCGGGAGCCGCAGCGGCGAGCGCGGCGGGCGTCGGCCAGCGCTCCATCCACTCGCGCCAGATCGGCTCGACGCGGGCGAGTGGCGTCTGCTGCGACATCACCTCGGACAGGAACACGCCCCAGGGGCTGCAGTCGGGGGCGCGCCACGGCAGCTCCTGCCGGCCGGCCTCGGCGTACCAGGCGTTGACCCGCTCGTGGAGCAGCGGCGTGGCGACGGGCGAGGAGGTCGGCGTGGGCACGGCGGCATCGTAGGCGCCCGCACGGACGCCGGACGCGGGCACCCGCGTCGGAGCCGCGGTCCGAGCGAGCGCGTGACCGACGCGCGGGCTGGACGCGTCGACCACCCGGGCGACGCGTCGGTCAGACGTAGCGCTCGAGGATGCTCGACTCGGCGAGGCGCGACAGTCCCTCGCGGACCGCGCGTGCCCGGCCCTCGCCGACGCCCTCGACGAGCATGAGGTCCTCGATGCCGGCCGCGAGCAGGCGCTGGAGGGACTCGAAGTGGGTGACGAGGCGCTCGACGATCGCGCTCGGCAGGCGCGGCACCTTGGTGAGCAGGCGGTAGCCAAGCGGGCTGACCGGGGCGTCGAGGCTGTCGCCGACGACGGTGAACCCGACGGCCCGGGCACCGGCCGGCAGGTCGAGCAGCTCGACGGAGTTCAGCGCCTCGAGGTTGGCCAGGGCCTCCTCGAGGGTGAGCCCGGACTTCGTGGCGGGCAGGTAGTCGCGGATGACGAGCTCGCGGTCGTTGCCGAGGCCGCCGACGAGCTCCTCGAGCTGGAGGCTGAGCAGGCGGCCGTCGGTGCCGAGCTCGACGACGTAGTCCTGGATCTCGGCCGAGA
>JAEWFB010000335.1 GCA_023389095.1 Actinomycetes bacterium | reverse complement strand
GGTCGCGGTACACGACGTCGACGAGCAGGCCCGCGGGCATGAGGTCGCCGCGCGGCTCCGGCGGCACGTCGACGCTCGGGGTGGCGTCGGTGCGGGGGCGGACGTGGCCGAGGACGTCGGACCAGTGCACGAGCCGGGGCGCCGAGTCGGGGCGCGGTGCCCCCGCCGGCTCGCCGACGCGTGCGGTGGCCTCGGGTTCGACGACAGCCTCGGGCAGGACGCCGTTGGCGACGTCGCGGGCCGTCATGAGCAGGGCGACGACGTGCTTGCAGTCGGTGCCGACAGGGCAGCTGCAGCGGCCGTTCCACAGGTGCGCGCGGCCCTTCGGGTGCGGGCGGGCCTCGATGATCGTCTGGTAGGTCTCGGTGCCGCTGCCCTCGATGGTGCCGAGGATCATGAGCCCGTCGGGCCGGGTGGCGATGGACCGGACCCGGCGCTCGGCGGCGTAGGCCTCACCGCGGCCGAAGGTGCGCGAACCGACCTGCTGGGCGATGTCGGGGTCGGTGACCTGCGCGACCCACGTCGCCCGCCCCACGCTCCACGCCATCCCCCGACTCTAGGTCCGCACGCCGACAGCAGGGCGTGCGGTCCACAGGTTCGGCCTGCGGCCGGCGCGGGTCACTTCACGCAGGGGATGCCACCGCTCGAGAGGGCCGACATGACGGTCGGGGGCGGAGTCTTCGCACCCGTGCCGACCGTGACGGCCTTGGCGGGAGCCGGCCCGGTCGACCCGCCGGGGGCCCCGCCCCCGCCCAGCGCGGACGGCATCCGGAAGTCGGAGCCCAGGACGACGCGCACGGCGCCCGGCGCGATGAGGCTGGACTCCTGCGTCGGCACGCCGGCGAGCAGGCCGGAGCCCTGGTTGGCGGCGACGTCGGCGCCGCTGCCGAAGAGGACGACGCTCGAGGGCCGGACGGCGCGGGAGGTGGTCGCTCCGATGCCGTAGCCCTTGGCGTGCAGCGCCCCGGCGACGCGTCGGGCCTCGCCCGAGACGCCCGACGCGTTGGCGACGTCGACGGTCACCGACGACGGCGCGACCGTCGGCACCACCGGGGCCTTGGTGCCGAGCAGGTGGGCGACGGTGGCGCGGATCTTCGGCAGGTCGACGATGTTGACGTCCTGGCCGAGCGGGTCACGGCCGAAGTGGTCGATGGGCAGCGTGTAGAACGTCAGGTGCCCGCCGGCGAGGCTCGAGGCCTCGCTCGCGAACGACAGGAGGTCGAGGCCGCTGTCGATCGCCATCTCCTGGTTGACGACGTCGAGGATGCCGCTCAACCGGGAGGGGTCTGCGAGCGTGCCCGCCTGCTTGAGCTGTGTGGCCAGGGACGCGATGAACGCCTGCTGGCGCCGCTGCCGGTCCATGTCGGTGAAGTTCAGCTGCGGCTGCTTGGCGTCGCGCCGCTGCCGCACGAAGGCCAGCGCCTGGGCGGCGTCGACCTGCTGTCGCCCCGCGTGGAAGCTCGCTCCCGAGAAGGAGTCCGACGTGTTCTCGGCGACGCAGACGGTGATCGGCTGCACGACCTGGGCCAGCTGGTAGAAGCCCACCATCGTCACCTCGACGAAGTGGTCGATGTGGACGCCGCCGAGGAACTGGCTCACCGTCTCGACCTCGGCGCGCCGCCCGGCGTCGCGGATCTTCTGCTCGCGCGCCTTCGGGTCGAGGGAGGCGTCCTTGCTGATCGTGCGCGAGGCGGCGTCGGCGGCGAGCCCGTACGCCTCCTTGATCTTGCCGTGGCACTCGCCGTCGGGGCAGCCGGGGAAGGCGACGTAGTCGTCGCGCGGGATGGAGATCTCGACGGCCTTGGAGCCGTCGGCCGGCAGGTGCAGCAGCATGAGCACGTTGGTGTTGCGGCCACCGATCTCGCTGCCGCCGGTGTGCATCGCGGCGTAGAGGCTCTTCGGCAGGGAGTTGCCCTGCTCGTCGGTGCGGCTGTCCAGGCCCATGACGAGGATGTTCGTCGGTCCGTTCGACGCGGCGCCCGGCGCGCCGGTGCCGAGCGCGTCGGACCGGGTGAGACCCGAGCTGAGCCGGACGTACTGGAAGGCGCCGTAGCCCACGAGGAGCAGGACGAGCCCGGCGGTCGTCAGGAGCACGATCCGGGGCCACCGCCACCGGCGACGGGCCCGGCATGTCAGGGCCTCCGCCTCGGTGGGGTCGGGGGTCGGTGCCCCGTCCGCGCGAGGCGCAGGGGCCGTGTCGTCAGCATGCACAGGGCGTCTCGGTTCGGAAGGTGGCGGGTTCGTCGGGCTGCACGACGCTAGGACGACGGTCTGGGCGGCGACTGGGCGGTCTCTGGGCGCCAGTCGGGGGCCGGCGCTGCGGCAGGATGGTCCGATGGCCGACCCGCGCTCGCTGACCCTTGCCGACTTCCCCGTGCACCGGCCGGTCACGACGCGATGGTCGGACAACGACATGTACGGCCACCTCAACAACGCCGTGTACTACGAGCTGTTCGACTCGGCGATCAACGGCTGGCAGGCCGAGCACGTGACGATCGACCCGACGCGCGACCCCACCCAGGGCGTCGTCGCCGAGTCCGGCTGCGCGTTCTACGCCGAGGTGGCCTTCCCGACGCCGCTCGTGGTCGGGCTGCGCGTCACCCGGCTCGGTACGAGCAGCGTCACCTACCAGCTCGGGCTCTTCGCCGACCCCGCGCAGGGCGACCGCGCGGACGGCGCCATCTGCGCGCTCGGCCACTGGGTGCACGTCGAGATCGACGCCACGACGCGCCGCCCGACGCCGATCCCGGACCACCTGCGCGCGCTCATGGCGTCGGCCGCCGTCGAGGTCGACCCGTGACCGGCGCTGCCGTCCCGGAGGAGTCGTGGGAGGGGTGGACGCGGCGCGTGGCGGCGGACCTGTCCGACCTCGCCGAGGGCGGCTGGCTGACGTTCGCCGTGCACGCCGACGCCGGGGCCGCCGCGCCTGAGCCGACGGCGACGAAACGGCCGGGCCTGTTCCGCCGGCGTGCCCGGCCCGAGTCCTCCTCCACCGCGGACGTCTTCGTGCAGGCGAGCCGGCTCGAGGGCGTCCTCGCGCTCGAGTGCATCGCCGACCCCGAGTTCGAGGGGCTCAGCGCGCTCTCGTCGTCGGAGGCCGAGGCCCTGCAGGCACTCGGCTGGGAGTCCGTCGACGACGAGGCCGACCTGACGCGCGTGCTCGCGCCCGACGCGGTCGACGAGGCGGCTTCTCTGGTGACGGCGACGCTGCGCGACGTCCTGCGTGCTCCGGCGCCCTCGGCCGTGGACCGCCGGCACGCTTGAGGCGCACCGGAGCCCGGTGGGTCAGTCCTTGCGCAGGACGTCGCCCGAGCGGGCCGCAGGCGGACGGCCGCTCGCCACCCGGGCGGCCGCGCGGCGCATCGTCGCCGTGTAGAGCGGCCGCACGAACCGCTTGGCCCGCCAGGCGACGCGTCCGTCGACGTCCGTGAGCACGACGTCGCGTCGGGCGTCGATCCCGCGGACCACGGTCGCGGCCACCTCGTCGGCCGAGCGCCTCGAGCGGCTGACCAGGGCGCGTCCGGCGTCCTCCATCTCGGCGTCGGCGCCCTGGAACGACGCGTCGAGGCCGCTGCGGAAGAACGACGGGCACACGACGGTGACGGCGATGCCGTGGGGCGCGAGCTCGTGCGAGAGCGTCTCGCTCACCGCGACCACCCCGGCCTTGACGGCGTTGTAGGCGGCCATCCCCGGCGCGTGCACGAGGCCGGCGAGCGAGGCCGTGTTGACGAGGTGCCCGCTGCCCTGCTCCTTGAACAGGGGCGTGAAGGTGCGGCAGCCGCGCACGACCCCGAGCAGGTTGATGTCGACGATCCAGCGCCACTCGTCCATCGTCGCGACGTCGATGCGCCCGCCGGCGGCGACCCCCGCGTTGTTGACGAGGACGTCGAGGCCGCCCCACGTGTCGCGCACGTGGGCGAGCGCGGCGTCCCAGTCGGCGTCCTCGCGCACGTCCAGACGCAGGTAGCCGACCGACGCGGGCAGCGCGTCGGGGCGCCCGCGCGAGAGGTCGGTGGCGAGCACGTGGTCGCCGCGGGCGTCGAGTGCGCGGACGAGGGCGAGCCCGAGGCCCGACGCACCACCGGTGACGAGGACGCGCCGGGGCGAGCGCGGGGCGTGGCGTCGCAGCGGCATCGCCGGGCTCACGACGCGCGGACCGTGATCGTCACCTTGCCGGTGGCGCGGCGCTCGTCGATCTCGGTGAGCGCGGCGGCGACGTCGTCGAGGGCGCGGCGGCTGCCGATCGGCGGGTCGAGCAGGCCACGCTCGAGGAGGGGCTGCAGGGCCTCCCACTGGGTTCGGACGAACTCGGGTCGCTTCTGCCAGAAGGCTCCCCATCCGACGCCGACGACGCTGACGTTGTTGAGGAGCAGGCGGTTGACCTTGACCTCGGGGATCGAGCCGGCGGTGAATCCGATGACGAGCACGCGGCCCTCCGGCGCGAGGGCCCTGAGGCTGTCGGTGAAGCGGTCGCCACCGACGGGGTCGACGACGACGTCGACCCCGCGGCCCTGGGTCAGCTGGCGCGTCGCATCGAGGAAGCCGTCGGCCAGGACGACGTGGTGGGCGCCCGCTGCCTGCGCCACGGCCGCCTTCTCCTGCGTGGACACGACAGCGATGACGCGCGCGTCCATCGCGCGCGCCAGCTGGATCGCGGCCGTGCCGATGCCGCCGGCGGCGCCGTGGACGAGGACGACCTCTCCGCGCTCGAGGCGCCCCCGCTGGGTCAGCGCGAAGTGGACCGTGAGGTAGTTCATCGGCAGGGCGGCGCCTGCGACGAAGGACACCGAGTCGGGCAAGGGGAAGACCAGCGCTTCCGGCACGAGGACCTGCTCGGCGAACGCGCCGAGCACCGGGAAGGCCGCGACCCGGTCACCGACGGCGAAGGCGCTCCCCTCGGGGACGGCGCTGACGACACCTGCGCACTCGGCGCCCGGGGTGAAGGGCGGGTCGGGGCGCATCTGGTAGAGCCCTCGGGTCAGGAGCACGTCGGGGAAGGCGACGCCGGCCTCGTGGACGTCGACGAGGACGTGGCCCGGCGCGGCGACCGGCGCCGCGACGTCCTCGACGCGGACGGAGGCCGGTCCGTCGAGGGTGGTGACTCGGGCGGCGCGCATCATCGGGCTCCTGCGGTGTCGGGGTGGCGGACGGTGAAGGTGGCGCTGAGCAGGTCGGCGTCGCGCGACGTCGGTCCGACGAGGAGCTCGAACTCGCCCGGCTCGACGACCCGCCGACCGGACGCGTCGACGATGCTGCACGCCGCGACCGGCACCTGCAGGTCGGCGACGAGCGACTCTCCCGGCGGGACGGTGACGCGTCGGAACGCCTTGAGCTCCTTGGCTGCCCACGTGACGCTCGTGACGACGTCGGTCACGTAGGCCTGCACGACCTCGTGCGCCGGACGCGTGCCGGTGTTCGTCAGGGTGACGCGCGCCGTGACCGCGCCGTCGAGGTCGAGGTCGGTGGCCTCGACGGTGAGGTCGGACCACTCGACCGTCGTGAACGACAGTCCGTCGCCGAAGACGAACTGCGGCTCCTGCGAGAGGTCGGCGTAGCGGTGGCCGTGCTGGCCGCGCACCTGGTTGTAGTACGTCGGCTGCTGGCCTACGTGGCGCGGTACGGAGACCGGCAGGCGCCCGGCCGGCTCGATGTGACCGAGCACGAGCTCGGCGACGGCCCGGCCGCCGCGCATCCCCGGGTTGAAGGCCTCGACGATCGCCGACGCGCGGAGGGCGCTGGGCGGCAGGACGTTCGGCTTCGAGTGGAGCAGCACGACGACGAGCGGGATCCCGGTGCCGTCGAGGGCGTCGACGAGCGCGTCGAGCAGTGCCACCTGACCGCCCTGGAGGTCGAGCGTCGCGGTCGAGCAGCCCTCGCCCGTGAGCGCCACGGTGTCGCCGAGGACGACGACCGCGAGGTCGGCCGCGCGGGCCGCGGCGACGGCCTCGGCCACCTCGTCGGGGTCGACGGGCGCGGGCGCCGACACGGGTGGGCGCGGCTGACCGTCCGGGAAGGTGGGCCCGTTGGGATCGGGCACGAGCTCCTCGATGTCGGCGCCGCGGGCGTGCGTGACCGTCCACGCGTCGGGGACGACGGCCCGGAAGCCGTCGAGGACGGTCTCGACGCACTCGCGCGGGTGGCCGTCGGGCATCCAGTCCACCTGCCCCGACGCGCCGGCCCAGTCGCCGAGGTTCGCCTGGGGGTCGTCGGCGTTGGGACCGATGACGGCGACGGTGCGGGGCGACGCGTCCGCGTCGGCCGGGCCGTCGGGCTCGAAGGGCAGCGAGCCGTCGTTGGTGAGCAGGACGAGCGATCGGCGGGCGACGTCGAGGTTGAGGGCCGCGTGCGCGGCGGACCCGATGACGGCAGCCTGCCGGTCGGCGTCCGGCGCGCGGGGGTCCTCGAAGAGGCCGAGCTCGACCTTGAGGCGCAGGATGCGACGGACGGCGTCGTCGATGTCGGCCTCGGCGAGCAGCCCCCGGGCAACGGCCTGCTGGGCGCCGTCGAAGAACTGCGCGGTCGTCATGACGAGGTCGTTGCCCGCCTTGACCGCGACGGTGGCGGCCTCGACGTCGTCGGCGCAGACCTTCTGCTCCCAGACCATGCGACCGACGTTGTCCCAGTCGGTGACGAGGGTGCCGGTGAAGCCCCACTCGCCCTTGAGGACGTCGTCGAGCAGCCAGCCGTTTGCGGTGACGGGCACGCCGTCGATGGCCTGGTAGCCGAGCATCACGGTGCGGCAGCCCTCGCGGACCGCGCGCTCGAAGGGCGGCAGGAACCACGAGGTGAGCTTGCGGCGGGAGAGGTCGGCCTCGCTCGCGTCGCG
>JAEWFB010000302.1 GCA_023389095.1 Actinomycetes bacterium | reverse complement strand
TCGAGGGCGGTGACGCTCACGGTCCGGTGAGCGACGGCGGTGCGGAGCCACCACACCGACGCCCCCGGCACATGCGGGAGGCGGCCCTCCCGATCGGGAGGACCGCCTCGCTGGCAGGGTTTCCGGTTCGTGGTGCTGGGTGAGCCGGTCCTGCGTGGTGGGCGGGTCGAGCGACGCGCCCACCGCCTCGCTCACCGCAGGAAGCCGTTACCGACCTTACGGCCCCACCACTTGCCCAGACCCCACGTGTCCCCGGCGTAGGTCGCGGCGAGAACCGCGATGCCCAGGGCCTCGATCCAGTGGCTGTCGACGAGCGGGTTGGTCATGCCCGACTGCCCGAGCGGGAACTCGGCCAGGTACATGAGGGCGAGCAGGAGTGCACCGGTCCAGGCCGCGATCTTCAGGCCTGCGCCGGCGATGAGGGCGACGCCGATGCAGAGCAGGCCGGTCATGAACACCCAGTCGGCCCACGGGCCGGCGATGTTCTTGAAGAAGCCTGCGAACGGGCCTGCGGCGTGCTTCATGAAGCCCTGGGCCGGGGTGCCGCCGTGGATCCACGCCTGCGCGGACGGGGTGGCGTAGCCGAGGCCGAAGAGCTTGTCGAGGAAGGGCCAGAGGAAGGTGAACCCGAGGACGAGACGCAGGCCGGCGAGCAGCTTGCGAGCGATGTCCGAGCGGACGACCTCCTCCTGGAACGTGACGACGCCCTTGGTCGGGTCGTGCGTCGTGGTGCCAGCGGTGCCCGAGTCGCCGCTGACGGGGGTGTCACGGTGGATGGTGGCCATGGTGCTCAACTCCAGAACTTCGAGGTGTTCCGGCAGCTACTTCTGTCGGTACTACAAACGGTAGTAGTAGCGTTCGCCAGCCACAACGGAATGCGGTGTGATCCGTGGAACAGCCTTGGCAGAGCGGCGATTCGGCGTCGTGCCGGTGTCAGCGACGGGCGCGGATCAGCGTCGGCACCTCGAGCTCACCCGGGGCGTCGGCGAGCTCGCGCACGAGGTCGGCGACGGCGTCGAGCGAGGTGCACACGCCCTCGTAGGAGCCGTCGAGGCGGATCGGGCGACACAGGATGCGGGTACCCGCGTTGCGGATGACCATCTCCGAGTCGGGCGACCGGGCCGCGTTGCAGTGCACGAGCAGGCCGGTCGGCAGGCCCATGGCCGTCGTGTACGCGACGAGGTCGACGTAGTCGCGCGAGGCCAGGTAGCCGTCGGCGCCCATCGAGTACTTCGCGTCGCCGACGAGCACGACCTCGCTGCCGCGCCGCACGACGAGGTCGGGCACCATCGTCACGGCCCGGCCCTCGTCGAGCCAGACGTCGGACTCGGTCTCGATCCGCAGGTCCGGGGCGAGGCGCTGGTCGAGCTCCTGCACCATCCAGCGGCGGAAGAGGTCGTCCATGTCGACCATGAGGCTGTTGGCCTGCTGGTCGCCCGACTGGTGCGACAGCGACATCGCCTGGAGCACGAGCCGCGAGAGGCGCATGGCGTCGTCGTAGTGCTCGTTGAGCCGGGTCACCGGCACCGGCACCGCGTGCAGCGTGGCGGGGGTGTCGCTGACCCCGTCGAACCTCCCCAGCACCCGGAGCGCCTCGCGGCGCACCTGCGGGGCCAGCTGCGGCCAGGACAGCATCGCCTGCAGGGTGCAGCGGAACAGCTGGTTCTCGCGGATGTCGTTGGTGAAGTCGTCGTAGCGGCACTGTGGCTCGGCGGCGTTCCACGGCCGGCGCGCGAACTCCTCGACGAGCAGCCGGCCGCGGATGGTGCGCATCCGCTCCTCGCGCGCGACGTAGCCGTGCACGAGGCCGCGCATCGTGGCGGAGTCGATGAGGCGGATCGCGAAGTAGGCGACGCCGTCGATCAGCTCGTCGGTGTCGCTCCACGTCACGTGCTCGTGGTCGAAGGCGTCGGGCGAGACGCCGGCGCCGAGCATCGCGAAGAAGTTCGTGACCGACACCCGCGGCATGACGCGCACGACGAGCCCGGGCACGGCCAGCGCCCCCACCCAGCTCGTCGCGCCGATCGTCACGACGTCGGGGTCGGCCGTCGCGTGGATGACGAGCCGCTCCCCCGCCGCGTTGACCAGGGCGGCGCGGGTCTCCCGGTCGAGCCGGACCGGCCCCGAGCGTCCGTGCTCCGGGATGGGGGGCAGCTCGATGGTCATCGGCGGGTCACGACGGTCACGGCTCTCACGGGCGGGTCAGGTCGAGCTGGCCGTAGCGGGCGACGACGTTCTCCCAGCGGAACTGCGCCAGCTCGTGCTCGCGGCCGTAGAGCTGGTCCTCGATGAACGGGTAGACGTTGTAGTCCCAGATCCTGCGCAGCGCCGAGTCGTCGTCGAGGCCCGGCCGCATGAAGTAGCTGTGGCCGATCTGCAGGTGCGGCCCACGGAGGGCACGACGCAGGTCCTCGTTGACGCGGTCAACGAGGGCGGCCACCCACACCGGCCCGTCGTTGGCCTCGAGCCAGCGCCGCAGCAGCCCCTCCATCGGACCGTCGTGCGGCATGAACGGGACGAAGTCGAAGCGACGGCGCAGCGCCGCGTCGACGAGCGCGATCGAGCGGTCGGCGGTGTTCATCGTGCCGATGAAGTAGAGGTTCGGCGGCAGCTCGAACCCCTCGTCGGGCCGGTAGCTCGTCTTGACCGAGTGCGAGCGGTACTCGAGCAGGAAGAGCAGCTCGCCGAAGACCCGCGGCAGGTTCGCGCGGTTGATCTCGTCGATGATCATGATGTGCGGCGTCAGCGGGTCGGCCTCGGCCGCCTCGGCGAGCAGGGCCAGCGGGCCCTTGCGCAGCTCGTAGACCATCTGGCCCTGGTGGTCGATCTGCGGCCGGAACCCCTCGAAGAAGTCCTCGTAGCTGCTGCTCGGGTGGAACTGGACGATGTCGCGCTTGGCCGGGTCGGGCTGCAGGGCCGCCGCGAACCGCTGCGCCAGGTAGGTCTTGCCGGTGCCGGGCGGGCCGTAGAAGATGACCTGCTTCTTCTCCTCGAGCAGCGAGCGGATCTCGCGCAGGAACGACTCGTCGATGAGCAGCTCCTGGGCCGCCTCGCCGATGGCGTCGTGGTCGGGCACGAGAGCCTTGTCGGAGCGACGCATGAGCCAGTGCGCGAGCTGGGCCTGGCCCCACGGGTCGCCCGGCAGGAGCGGGTCGAGGGTCTGGCGCAGCAGGGCGTTGGTCTCGACGTGCATGCGCCCGCGGGACTTGCCCTCGGTCCAGCGGGCCGGGCCGCCGAGCCGCTTGAGCATCGCGACCTTGCCGGAGTCGCCCCCGTGGGTGAACAGCGGGAGCCAGTGCTCGGGGTGGGCGATGGCGAACAGCTTGAGCACGACGCTCTCGCCGAAGCCCTGCACCGGCAGGTCCTCCGAGCCGAGGACGCGGTTGATCCGCTCCTCGTCGCGCCCCTCGCCCCAGAGCAGCTCGCGGACCATGAGGCGCAGCTGGTCGATGCCGGCGGCGTCGAGGGCGTTGATCGAGCTGATGAGCACCGACTGGGCGCCGATGTCGCCGTAGCCGCGGGTGGAGACGATGCGCTTGAACGTCGGCAGGTCGAAGTCCTCGAGCCCCTCCTTGGACAGGCACGCCGCGAAGACGCGGCGCTGCTCCTGGTGCCAGGCGTCGCGCTCGTTGGGGTAGGGCCGGTCGGCGCGGAAGATCTCGACCTCGCTCTCGAGGTCGACCATGGCGGCGAGCTCGAGCTCGGGGTCGTCGACGGTGCCGCGCTGGCTCGAGTTGAGGAAGCGCAGCAGGGGCGTCAGGGCGCGGGCCGTCGTGACGACGTCGTCGGCGAAGTCCGCACGGCCCAGTGCCTCCTCGCCCTTCCACCAGCGTCCGGCGAAGACCTCGCCGGAGGCGTACTCGCGCCCCGCGGGCTCGAGCCGGTCGGGACGCCCGTCCTCGTGGACGCGCACGAAGGTCAGGCCCCGCGGCAGGTGCTCCTGCACGAGGGTCGCGACGTCGCGCAGCTGCTCGTCGCCCTCGCCCTCCCAGCCGCCGTGCAGCCCGAAGGCGACGCCGGAGGGCGTCACCCAGAGGCGGAAGCCGGGCGCGCCGGCGCCGCCGACGAGGATCCACGACGCGTAGAGGTCGGAGCGGTAGGCCGAGTCCTCGCCGGCGTGCTGCTGCAGCGCGAGGGTCGGGGCCTCGAGGTAGAGGCCGGTCTCGGTGGACAGCCGCTCGATGAGGCTGTCGGAGACGTGGTCGGCCTCGCCGCGCAGCTGGCGCGCGAGGTCGGCGGCCCGCTCCTCGTGCCGGCCACTCGGGTACCCGGTGGCCGGACGGAACTCCGCGGCCAGCTCGGCCGCCTCGACGCAGACGTCGAGGATCTTCGGGGCGATGCCGACGAAGGCCTCGGTCTCCTTGAAGTACCAGAGGATGCGTGCGGCGTAGCGGGGGTCCTCGGGGCGCAGGGCCGCGCAGAGGTCGGCGAAGGCGACGTACCGCTCGGCATGGCTGAGGCCACGCTCGAGCCAGCCGAGGCGCTGCAGCATGTGGGGGGCGTTCTCCCACATCAGCGGCCACGCGCCGCCGTCGTCGGTGGACCAGAAGAGCGAGAGCACGTAGGCCGTCTGGGCCGGGCTCGGGGCACGGTGCCCACGCGAGCCGCCGCGGGCGAGGAACGCCTCGATGGCCTGCAGCTTGTCGGCGGCGTCCTGCGGGGACGCCGGGGTCTGGAGCGTCAGCTTGAGCAGCCCGACGACCTCCGCGTAGTCCTCGTCGGCGCGCCGTGCGAGCGTCGCGAGCCACGGGCCGCCCACCGGGCCGAAGCCGACGTACGGGCCGTCCTTGCGCGCCCACTGGTTCATCGCCTCCTTGAAGGCGACGAGGTCGCTGCTCGCGACGAGGTCGGCGAGGATCTCCCGCAGCTCGCCGTTGCGCGCGGCGCGCTCGGAGTCGAGCTCGGCGAAGAGGGCCTGGGCATCCTTGTCGGCCTCGGCGGCACGCTCGATGAGCGTGTACTTGGCGCGCCATCGCTTGACGTCGACGGTGTCGCTGCGTGTCATCAGGCTCCCTTGCACGCCCACTTCTCGGGCGTCGTAGTGACTGCGCGTGTGGAGGTGCGCACAGGACCGCGCAAAAGGTTACCTGCCGGTCCCCGCTGCTCCGAACTCGCGGCCTCCCCGAGCACGTGACCTTCGGATCCCGCGTTGCGCGGGGCGGTCTCCCACGGATCGGTGCGCGCCTCGCGGTCAGGCCACGGTCAGGCCGGGGGTGGCGTGCCGGGCCGCGCCCGAGGGCTGTGGGCATCCGGCAGGAGGGCGTCCTCGTCCTCGGCGTCGCCCATCCACCGGGCGCCCGCCAGGCCGGAGCTCTCCTCCGACCTCGAGCCGCCGAAGTCCGACGCGGCCACGGCGGCGTCGGGGGTGTCGGGGGTGTCGGGGCTCCCCTCACGGGACACCCGGTGCACCGTGAGCAGCCAGGTGATGGCGGCACCGGCGACGAAGGCGACGAGGAACAGCACGCCCCTCACCGCCGGTCCTCACGTCGGGTCGCAGGGGAAGGCATCCGGGCGAACGCCTCGTCCTCGGACCGCGCCGGCACGCGAGTCGCGGACACGGCGACGGTGAGCAGGGACCCGAGGACGAAGCCGACGACGCACCACAGGAACGGGCTCCAGAACCCGCTGGAGGGGCGTCCGACGACGCCGAGCAGCACGGTGACGACGCCGAGCGCCGCCCACCACGTGCCGCCGACCTCGGACCGGTACCGGTACATCCGTCCTTCGCTCACACCGGTCCCGTACCCCCGGCCCCGGGCGAGCACACCGGACGAGCGGCTCAGGCAGCCGCGCACCCGCTGTCCGGCGCCAACGTCAGCACGTCGTCACGGCCGGCGACCGCGGCGGCGTGCAGGCGGACGCCGGTGTCGCGGCACGCGGCCTCGAACGCGTCGCGCTGCTCGCGGT
>JAEWFB010000289.1 GCA_023389095.1 Actinomycetes bacterium | reverse complement strand
GTCTCGGTGGGCAGGCCGCACATGAAGTAGAGCTTGACCTGCCGCCAGCCCGCGCCGTACGCGGCGGCGACGGTGTTGATGAGGTCCTCCTCGGACACCATCTTGTTGATGACCTTGCGGATGCGCTCGGACCCACCCTCGGGGGCGAACGTGAGCCCCGAGCGGCGACCGTTGCGGGTCAGCTCGTTGGCGAGGTCGATGTTGAAGGCGTCGACGCGGGTCGACGGCAGGGACAGGCCGGTCTGCGTGCCTTCGTAACGGTCAGCGAGGCCCTTGGTCATCTCGGCGATCTCGGTGTGGTCGGCCGAGCTGAGCGAGAGCAGGCCGACCTCCTCGAACCCGGTGGCGGCCAGGCCGCGCTCGACCATCTCGCCGACCCCGGTGATGGAGCGCTCGCGGACCGGGCGCGTGATCATGCCGGCCTGGCAGAAGCGACAGCCGCGGGTGCAGCCGCGGAAGATCTCGACGGACATCCGCTCGTGGACCGACTCGGCGAGCGGCACGAGCGGCTGCTTCGGGTAGGGCCACGCGTCGAGGTCCATGACGGTGTGCTTCGAGACGCGCCACGGCACGCCTGGCGCGTCGGGCGAGGGCGCGACGCGCTGGATGCGCCCGTCGGGCAGGTAGTTGACGTCGTAGAAGGCCGGCACGTAGACGCCACCGGTGCGGGCCAGGCGCAGCAGCACCTCGCGACGGCCCCCGGGACGCCCCTGCGCCTTCCACGACCCGACGATGTCGGTGACCGCGAGCACGGCTTCCTCGCCGTCACCGATGACGGCGGCGTCGATGAACGAGGCGATCGGCTCGGGGTTGAAGGCCGCGTGGCCGCCGGCGACGACGATGGGGTCGTCGTCGCCCCGCTCCGCCGCGTGCAGCGGGATGCCGGCGAGGTCGAGCGCCGTGAGCATGTTCGTGTAGCCGAGCTCGGTGGAGAAGCTGAGGCCGAAGAGGTCGAAGTCGCGCACCGAGCGGTGGCCGTCGACGGTGAACTGCGGCAGGCCGGCCTCGCGCAGCTGCGCCTCCATGTCGGGCCACACGGCGTAGGTGCGCTCGGCGAGGGCGTCGGGGCGCTCGTTGAGGACCTCGTAGAGGATCATGACGCCCTGGTTGGGCACGCCGACCTCGTAGGCGTCGGGGTACATGAGCGCCCAGCGCGTGGTGAGCTCCTCGCCGGCCGGGCCGTGGCCGCCGACGTTCCATTCCTTGACCGTGGAGTTGAGCTCGCCACCGACGTACTGGATGGGCTTGTTGACCCGCTCCAGCAGGGGCTCGAGGGCGTTGAACAGTGACTCACCGGGCATTGGGACATGGTACGTGCGGCGCGCCACCCCCCTCAAAATCGAGAGGGCGACCGGTCCGCGCGGCCGCCCGTCCTACTCTGGGGTTGGCGGGGTGGGAAAGGGTGGCGATCGTGTCGACGGCGATCCACGTGGAGGTACTGCCCGCGCGGCTCGGCGACTGCCTGCTCGTCGAGTGCCCGCGGGCCCAGGGCGCGACGTGGCGGATGCTCGTGGACGGCGGCCCGCCGGACACCTGGCCGCTGCTCGAGGCGCGGCTGCGCCGGCTGGACCCCGCCGACGGCCACCTCGACGTCGCCGTCATCACGCACGTCGACAACGACCACATCGGCGGCATGCTCCCGTTCCTCGCGAGCGACCTCGCCGCGGGTGTCGGGGACTTCTGGTTCAACGGGCGCACCCACCTTCCGGCACCGAAGGGCGGCTCCCGGAGCATCGACCAGGGCGAGGACGTCGTCGCCGCCCTGCTCGGCCTGGCTCCCGCCGCTCCCGGCACGCCGGCCGAGGGAGGCGCGGTGGGGCACCCGCACGACAGGGCCAGGCCGTGGAACGAGGCCTTCGGCGGGGGCCCCATCGACGCGGGTGCGACGGGCGGTCACATCGCGGTCGCCGTCCCCGACGGGCCCACGATCACCGTGCTCTCCCCCACGAACGAGCGCCTGGCGCGCCTGGCCGACTCGTGGTCGGCTGCCGTCCAGGACGCGCTGCACGGAGCCGAGCGAGAGGTGGCGCTCGACACGCCCGCGCCGCTCGGCGACCTGGAGCACCTCGCGGACCAGCGCACGGTCAGCGACGCCTCCGTGCCGAACGGCAGCAGCATCGCCCTGCTCGTCGAGCACCGCGGCGCGAGCGTCCTGCTCGGGGCGGACGCGTACGGCACGGTCCTCGCGTCCGCACTGCACGGGCTGGCGAGGGCGCGCGGCGCCCAGTCGCTCGCCGTCGACGCGCTCAAGCTGCCCCACCACGGCAGCCAGGCCAACGTCATCGCGGCGCTGCTGGCGGCCGCGCCGGCCAGCCACTACCTCGTCTCGACGAACGGCGACGTGTTCCACCACCCCGACGACGCCGCGATCGCCCGCGTCGTGCTCGACGCGCCGTCCGGGCCCACCCTGTGGTTCAACTACCGCACGCCGCGCACCGAGCGCTGGGCCGACCCGCGACTCATCGAGCAGCACGGGCACCACGTCGTCTTCCCCGACCCGACGCAGGCCGATGCCGGCGCCGTCATCGACCTCCCCGCGCGCGCTTGAGAAGCGGGTTCGGCGCGCCGTCACTCCTGGACCGACGAGCCGTCCGGCACGCCGTCGCGCCTGGACCGACGAGCCGTCCGGCACGCCGTCGCGCCTGGACCGACGAGCGAAGCGAGCGAGCCGAGGAGGGAAGGCGTGACGTGAGAGCGTGCCGGACACCGCGAGCGAAGCGAGCGAGAAGGCATGCGAGCGGAGCGAGTAAGCCGAGGAGGGAAGGCACGACGAGCGAGCGTGCCGAACCACGGCGAGCGGAGCGAGCCAGATGACTCAGTTCGGCGCGCCGTCGCGCCTGGACTGACGAGCGAAACGAGCGAAGCGAGTAAGCCGAGGAGGGAAGGCGTGACGTCAAGGCGCGCCGAACACCGCGAGCGGAGCGAGCGAGAAGGTAGAGCGAGCGGAGCGAGCCAGAAGACTCAGTCCGTATACATGGCCTCGAGCTCGGACTGGTGCTTCTCGGTGACGATCTTGCGCCGCAGCTTCATGCTCGGGGTGAGGTCGCCCTCCTCGACGGTGAGGTCGTGGTCGAGGATGGTGAACTTCTTGATCGTCTCCCAGCGGTTGAGGCCGGCGTTGAGGCGGTCGACGTAGCCCTGGACGAGCGCGCGGGCCTCGTCCGAGGTCGCGATCTCGGCGTACGAGCGACCGGCGAGGCCGTTCGCGGCCGCCCATGCGGTGATCGCGTCGGGGTCGAGGGTCACGAGGGCCGTCGCGTAGTTGTGGCCCGCACCGTGCACGAGGAACTGGCTGACGAAGGGACACTCGCCCTTGAACTTCGCCTCGATCTCGGCGGGGGCGATGTACTTGCCGCCGGAGGTCTTGAAGACGTCCTTCTTCCGGTCGGTGACGTAGACGAAACCGCGCTCGTCGATGCGGCCGATGTCTCCGGTGCGGAACCAGCCGTCCTCGCTCAGCACCTCGGCCGTCGCCTCGGGGTTGTTGTGGTAGCCACGCATGACGCCGGGGCCCCGGACGAGGATCTCGCCGTCCTCCTCGGCGATCCGCACCTCGGTGCCCGGCAGCGGCCAGCCCACGGACCCGTAGCGGTACTGCCCGGGGTCCGGCGGGTTGACGGCGGTGCCGGACGACGTCTCGGTCAGGCCGTAGCCCTCCCCCACGAGCAGACCGACGGCACCGAACCAGCGCGCGACGTCGGGGTCGAGCGGAGCGGAGCCGCTGATCATGAACCGCACCCGCCCGCCGAAGCGTTCCTGCACCTTGGACAGCACGAGCGTCGTGGCGAGCCGGTGCTGGATCCCGAGGAGGGTCGAGGGCTCCTCGCCCGCCTCGTGCAGGTCGCGCACCCGGGCGCCCACGCCGAGCGACCAGTCGATGAGGCGCTTCTTGACGCCGGTCTCGGCTCCGAGCATGAGCATGACCCGCCCGCGGGCCTTCTCGAAGATGCGCGGCGGGCCGGCCATGAACGTGGGCCGGATGACGGCCATGTGGTCCACGATCTTGTCGACGCGCCCGTCGACGGCGGTCGGGAAGCCGATCTGCAGGCCGGTGGCCACGAGCATCTTGCCGAAGACGTGTGACAGGGGCAGCCAGAGGAACTGGAGGTCGTCCTTGGTCAGGGTGCCGATGGCGTCGATGACCGCGCCCTCGTAGACGACGCTGTCCTGCACGAGGCGCACGCCCTTGGGACGGCCCGTCGTGCCGGAGGTGTAGATGACGACGGCGAGGTGGTCCGGGCCGAGCTGGTCGATGCGCGAGTCGACGAGGTCGGGGGTCGCCTCGAGCCACTCGGCGCCGCGCTTGGCGAGGTCGTCGGTCGTCATGACCCAGCCGTCCTCGCTCCCCGGGCCGGTCAGGGCGATGACCTGCCGCACCCCCGGGATCTCGCTGCGCACCTGCTGCAGCTTGGCGACCTGCGCCTCGTCCTCGGCGAAGACGATCTCGCTGCCGGAGTCGGACAGGATGTAGGCGACGTCCTCGGCGATCGTCGTGGGGTACACGGTCGTCGTCGCACCGCCCGCACAGATGATCGCGAGGTCGGCCAGCACCCACTCGACGCGGGTCGTCGAGGCGATGGCGACGCGGTCCTCGAGCTGCACGCCGAGGCTGATGAGCCCGGCCGCCCACCGGCGCACGATCTCGTCGGCGTCGCGCCAGGTCAGCGTCGCCAGCGTGCTGCTGCCCTCGGGGAAGTGGAGGTAGGCGGGCGCGTCCGGGGAGTCGGCGACCCGGCGCCGGAACAGCTCGCCGACGCTCGGGGCCCGCTCGTCGAGCACCTGCTGGCGCACCGGCTGGTCGGCACGGGACATGAGCGGCATGTGGACTCCTTCGTCGCCACGGCAGCCCGTCATCGGCGTCAGCGGGCCGTCGTCCTTGCCCGGATGATGTCAACAAACGCGGGTCCAGTCACGCATCGCCGGTGAACGACATCGCACCGTGACCCGTGGGTAACCGCCGGACGCGTCGGCTCGCTCTGCCGTGTCAGCGGCGCGCGCTCGTCGACGCGACGTTGCCGACGATGCCGACCGCGACCCAGCCGGCGATCATCGACGACCCGCCGTAGGACACGAACGGCAGCGGCAGGCCCGTCACCGGCATCAGCCCCACGTTCATGCCGATGTTCTCGAAGGCCTGGACCCCGAACCACACGGCGATGCCGAGCACGACGAGACGCCCGAAGGTGTCGGCCTGCCGCGCCACGACGCAGGCCCGCACGACGATGAACCCGATGAGCAGTACGAGCCCCACCGCCCCGAGGAAGCCGAGCTCCTCCCCAGCGACGGAGAAGACGAAGTCGGTCTCCTGGAACGGGACGAACCCACCCTGGGTCTGCCGACCCTCGAAGAGCCCCTGCCCGGTCAGGCCGCCCGAGCCGATGGCGATGCGCACCTGACGCGTCTGGTAGCCGATGCCCTGGGGGTCGAGCGAGGGATCGAGGAAGGCCGAGAGGCGGTTGCGCTGGTAGCCGCTGAGCAGCGGGGTCGTGAACGCCGCCACGACGGCGGCCACACCCGCCAGCAGGACGCCGAGCGTCCAGACCAGCGGCGCTCCCGCGGCCGCGACGACGACGACGGCCATGGCGACGAGCACCAGTGCCGAGCCGAGGTCGGGCTGGGCGAGGACGAGCCCGACCGACACCCCGGCGACGACCCAGGCGAGGGCCACGTCGCGGTGCCGCTGGCGCAGCCCGCGGTCCGCACGGTCGGCCAGCAGCATTGCGAGGGCCACGGCGAGGGCCACCTTGGCCAGCTCCGAGGGCTGCAGCGTGAAGCCACCGGGCAGGCGGATCCAGGAGCGCGACCCGTTGACCGTCGAGCCGAGCGGTGACAGGACAGCCGCCAGCCCGAGGACACCGACGAGGTAGACGAGCGGCGCGACCGCACGCAGCGCCCGGACGTCGACCCGCGTCACCCCGACGGCGGCGACCGCCCCCACACCCACGGCGACGAGCTGCTTGAGCGCCAGCGCCGAGCCGTGGTCGGCCCGCGTGGCCGACCACACGAGGACGACGCCGACGAGCGAGAGCCCGGCCGCTCCGATGAACAGCCCGAGGTCGACCCCGAGCCAGCCTGCCCGGCCGCGACCGCCGGATCGTGCCGGGCGGGCGGAGGCGGGCACGGCGGCCGGCGCGGTCAGGCGCGTCCCCGGCTGGACTGCCCGGTGGGTTGGGTCGACGGCGCGGGGGGCACGATCGCGGACAGGATGGTGCGGCACCGTGCGACGTCGTCGCTCATCTGCGCGACGAGGGCATCGATGGAGTCGAACTTCAGGGTGGGTCGCAGGTGCGACACGAGCTCGACGGCCACGCGCTCACCGTAGAGGTCGAGGTCGGTGCGGTCGAGGACGTAGGCCTCGACACGGCGCTGGTGCCCGTCGAAGGTCGGGTTGGTGCCGATCGACACCGCCGCCGGCAGCGTCCGGTCGGGGGCGGTCGCATCGAGGTCGAGGCGCAGGAGCCAGCCGGCGTAGACACCGTCGGCCGGCACGAGGCCCTCGTGGTCCTGCGACAGGTTGGCCGTGGGGTAGCCCAGCTCGCGGCCCCGGTGGTCGCCGTGCACGACCGAGCCGGTGACCCGGTGCGGCCGGCCGAGGATCTGGGCGGCGTGCTCGACGTTGCCGGCGAGAAGCTCGGCGCGCAGCTGGGTCGAGCTCCACCGCGCTCCCGGGGTCGACGCGTCGGCCTGGCTCGTCTGGTGCGCCGAGGCGGTGTCGCCGATGTCCTCGAGGGCGATGACCTCGAAGCCGTGCTCGGCGCCGAGGGCGCGCAGCGTCTCGACGTCACCGGAGTTGCGCACCCCGAAGCGGGTGTCCTTGCCCACGACGACGGCGACGGCACCGAGCGCGTCGACGAACGTCCCGCGGACGAAGTCCTCCGGCGTCTGCTGGGCGAACTCGGCGGTGAACTCGAGCACCACCGTGGCGCCGACCCCGACCGACTCGAGCGCGTCGAGCCGCTGGCCGAGCGACATGACGGCGGCCGGCGCGCGGTCCGGGTACAGCACCGCGATCGGGTGCGGGTCGAACGTCACGGCCACCGGCGTGGCGTCGCGGTCGGCGGCCTCACGCACGACGCGCGTCAGCACCTCCCGGTGCCCGCGATGCACCCCGTCGAAGTTGCCGAGCGTGACGACCGTGGGCCCGAGGTCGGCCGGGATGTCGTCGAGTCCGAACCAGCGATGCACGGCGACCACTGTAGTGGCCGGCGTCTGCGGCGCTGCGTCGTGGTCGCCCACGCGGGTCAGGCTCCGGCGTGTGCGGGGCCCACAACGGCAGCCGCCGCACGCTGGGGCCGACCCGAGGCATGCTGTCGGTCCCCTGCCGCGACGAAGACCACGCGCGAGCGCGCTGTGGCACGGGTCTCGTCGAGGACCGCCACCAGGGTGCCGCCGGGGTCGATGGCCGCCACCGCGTCGGTGCGCCTCGGACCGCTCGGGATGCGCTGGCCGTAGCCGAGGCTCGTGGCCTCGCGCTCGCTGACCTCGTGGACGGGCAGGGCCGCGCGGGCCGCGTCGGCCACCGGCAGCATCGGCAGGGCCTCGGGCCCGCCGGTCTCGGCGGTCGCGGCGAGCTCCTCGAGCGTGTGGGCGTCCCCGAGGTCGAAGCCACCGACGCGGGTGCGACGCAGCGCCGTCAGGTGCCCACCGACGCCGAGGGCCGCACCGAGGTCGCGGGCCAGGGCGCGCACGTAGGTGCCCGAGGACACGTCGACCTCCACCTCGACGTCGACGACGTCGATGGCCGGGCCGACCTCGAGCGCCGCCTGGCGCGGCCGGACCGACTCCACGTGGAACCGGCTCACGGTGACGGGACGGGCCGGCAGGTCGACGGCATCGCCCTGGCGCACCCGGGCATAGCTGCGCACACCGTCGACCTTGATCGCGCTGACGGCGCTCGGCACCTGCTCGATGTCGCCCGTGAGCGCCGCGACGGCGTCCGGCAGGGCCTGCTCGAGGGCCGCGGCGTCGGCGACACCGAACGCCGCGGTGGTCTCGCCCTCGGCGTCGTCGGTCAGCGTCGCGAGACCCAGGCGGATCGTCGCGGTGTACGTCTTGTCGCAGCCGACGAGGAAGGTCAGCAGCTTGGTGCCGCGGTCGATGCCGAGGACGAGCACCCCCGTGGCCATCGGGTCGAGCGTGCCGGCGTGGCCGACGCGTCGGGTGCCCGCGAGACGGCGCACGCGGGCGACGACGTCGTGGCTCGTCCAGCCGGCCGGCTTGTCGACGACGAGCAGCCCGCCGGGACGCTCCGTCATCGGGCGTCGACGTCCGCGTCCGCCCCGGCCCCGGCATCCGCGTCCAGGTCGTCCTCGAAGGCATCCTCGGCGTCGCGGTCGACCGGCTTGCGGTAGGGGTCGGCGTCACCGGCGTAGGTGGCACCGGCCGCAGCGCGAGCCAGCTCGGCGTCTCGGGCGCGGGTCTGGGCCAGGACGTCCTCGAGGTGCGCGGCGCCCTCGGGGATGGCGTCGGCGATGAACTCGAGCGAGGGCGTCAGGCGGATGCCGATGCCCTTGCCGACGGCCGAGCGGATGCGGCCGGTGTTGGCGGCCAGGGCCTCGGCGGTGGCCTGGCGCTCCTCGCCGGAGCCGAAGACCGTGTAGAAGACGCTGGCGTGCTGCAGGTCGCCGGTGACGCGGCAGTCGGTGATCGTCACGAACCCGAGCCGCTCGTCCTTGACCCGGAACTCGAGGTACTCCGCGACGATGACCTTGATGCGGTCGGCGATCTTCCGAGCGCGGGCGGGGTCGGCCATGGTGGTCTCCTTGTCCTCGAGGTACTGCTCAGGTGGTGCTGGGGTGGTTGCTGACGTGCTGGCGCGGGTGCGGCCGATGGCTGCGGTCGCGACCGGGTGGTGCTACCCGTACCCGCTGGGGGTGGCGACGGCGACGATCCACCCTAACGGGCCGCCCACGGCGCCCTACGTCGAGCAGGACCGGCGCGACGCGTCGACGCCGGCCCCACGGAGGGGGCCGGCGTCGACGTGCGAGGGCGGGGTGGCCGACGCGGTGTGACGGTCAGACGCGCGGCTTCTCGCGCATCTCGTACGTCGCGATGAGGTCGCCGATCTGCAGGTCGTTGAACGAGCCGAGGTTGATACCGCACTCGTACCCGTCGCGGACCTCGGTGACGTCGTCCTTGAAGCGGCGCAGACCGGAGATCTCGACGTTCTCGGAGATGACGACACCGTCGCGGGTGATGCGCGACTTGGAGCCACGCTTGATCTCGCCGCTGCGCACGATCGAGCCGGCGATGTTGCCGAACTTGCTCGAACGGAAGATCTCGCGGATCTCCGCCGTGCCGAGCTCGACCTCCTCGTACTCCGGCTTGAGCATGCCCTTGAGCGCCGCCTCGACCTCCTCGATGGCCTGGTAGATCACCGAGTAGTAGCGGATCTCGACACCCTCGCGCTCGGCGTAGTCGGCGTTCTGCCCCTCGGCGCGAACGTTGTAGCCGATGATGATCGCGTTCGAGGCCATCGCGAGGTTGATGTTGTTCATCGTGATGGCACCGACGCCGCGGTCGATGATGCGCAGGTCGACCTCGTCGCCGACGTCGATCTTGAGCAGGGCGTCCTCGAGCGCCTCGACCGAGCCCGACACGTCACCCTTGAGGATGAGGTTGAGGGTCTCGACCTTGCCCGCCGCAAGGGCCTCGTTGAGGTCCTCGAGCGAGATGCGCTTGCGGGCCTTGGCCAGCACGGCCTGACGGTCGGCGGCCTCACGACGCTCGGCGATCTGGCGGGCCGTGCGGTCGTCCGGAGCCACGACGAACGTGTCACCGGCGCGCGGCACCGAGCTGAGACCGAGCACCTGGACCGGACGCGACGGGCCGGCCTCGTCGACGTTGTTGCCGTGCTCGTCGAGCATGGCGCGGACGCGGCCGTACGCCGAGCCGGTGACGATGGAGTCACCGACGTGCAGCGTTCCGGTCTGGACGAGGACGGTCGCGGTGGCACCACGGCCACGGTCGAGGTTGGCCTCGATCGCGACGCCGCGAGCCTCCTTGTCCGGGTTGGCCCGGAGGTCGAGGGCGGCGTCGGCCGTGAGCAGGACGGCGTCGAGCAGACCGTCGATGTTCTGACCCTGGCGGGCCGAGACGTCGACGAACATCGTGTCGCCGCCGTACTCCTCGGCGATGAGGTTGTACTCGGTCAGCTGCTGACGCACCTTGGCCGGGTTGGCACCCTCGACGTCGATCTTGTTGACGGCGACGACGATCGGCACGTCGGCGGCCTGCATGTGGTTGAGCGCCTCGATGGTCTGCGGCATCACGCCGTCGTCGGCGGCGACGACGAGGATCGCGATGTCGGTGACCTTGGCACCACGGGCACGCATGGCGGTGAACGCCTCGTGACCAGGAGTGTCGATGAAGGTGATCGCGCGGTCGACGCCCTCGTGCTCACGGTGGACCTGGTAGGCACCGATGTGCTGGGTGATGCCACCGGCCTCGCCGGCCACGACGTCCTCGTTGCGGATGGCGTCGAGGAGGCGGGTCTTGCCGTGGTCGACGTGGCCGACGACGGTGACGACGGGCGGACGGGCCTCGAGGTCCTCGTCCTCCTCGCCCTCGATACCGGTCTCGAGGTCGATGTTGAAGGAGTCGAAGAGCTCCTTCTCCTCCTCCTCCGGCGAGACGACCTGGATGTCGTAGCCGAGCTCGGCGCCGAGCACCTTGAAGGTGTCCTCGTCGAGCGACTGCGTCGCCGTGGCCATCTCACCGAGGTGGAAGAGCACGGTGACGAGCGAGGCCGGGTTGGCGTTGATCTTGTCGGCGAAGTCGGTCAGCGACGAGCCACGACGCACGCGAACGACGGTCGAGCCGTCGCCGCGCGGGACGGTGACGCCACCGATCGACGGGGCCTGCATCTGCTCGAACTCCTGGCGCTTCGCGCGCTTGGACTTGCGGGCGCGACCGGGACGGCCACCACCGCGGCCGAAGGCACCGGCGGTCGAGCCGCGACCGGCCCCACCGCGGAAGCCACCGCCGCCGGGACGGCCGGCGAAACCACCGGGACCGCCACCACCGGGACGACCGCCGCCACCGGCGCCGGGACGGCCACCACGGCCAC
>JAEWFB010000237.1 GCA_023389095.1 Actinomycetes bacterium | reverse complement strand
CGACCACCCAGATCAGCAAGACGCTGGTCCGGCTGCGCAACGAGGTCGGCGCCATGGCCCTGGGCCGCGTGCTGACGCTCGTCATGGTGGTCGAGGACACCGACGCGCAGGAGGCGATCGACGCGGCCAACCAGGCCAGCCGCCAGCACCCGTGTCGCATCATCGTCGTCATCCCCGGCGAACGCCGCGGCAAGAACCGCCTCGACGCCCAGATCCGCCTCGGTGGAGACGCCGGCGCCTCGGAGATCGTCGTGCTGCGCCTCTACGGCACGCTCGCGGGCCACGGGCCGAGCGTCGTCATGCCGCTGCTGCTGCCCGACTCCCCCATCGTCGCGTGGTGGCCGGGGAAGGCGCCCGACGACGTCGCCAAGGACCCCATCGGTGCCATGGCTCAGCGGCGCATCACCGACGCGGCCCTGCACCACAACCCGCGCCTGCTGCTCAAGAAGCGTGCCGCGGCGTACGCGCCCGGCGACACCGACCTGTCGTGGACGCGTCTGACGCACTGGCGCGGCCTGCTCGCGGCGGCCCTCGACCAGCCGCCGTACGAGTCGGTCACCGAGGCCGTCGTCAGCGGTGCGCCCGAGTCGCCGTCCTCCGACCTGCTCGCCGGGTGGCTGAGCCGGCGCCTCAAGGTGCCGGTCCGGCGCGTCTCGACGCCGCGCGGCTCGGGCATCGCCTCGGTCCGGCTCCAGCGCGCGAGCGGTCCGATCGACCTCGTCCGCCCGGGCGACGTCGTGGCGACCCTGTCGCAGCCGGGCCAGCCCGACCGGCGGATCAACCTGCCGCGGCGTGAGCTGCCCGAGTGCCTCGCCGACGAGCTGCGTCGCCTCGACCCCGACGAGGCCTACGCCGAGTCGCTCTGCCTCGGTCTCAAGGACCTCCAGCCGGTGCGCCAGAGCGCGGCGGCGGCGGCCAAGGCCGGCAAGGCGCCCGACATCGGCGAGGCACGCCGGCTCGCCGCCCGCCTCGGGCGCGACGACTCGGCCCAGGACGCCAGCGCCATGATCACCGCTCCCCCGGCACCGGACCACGCCGAGACCGAAGAGGTCAGGGCGGCCACGGTGCGCAAGCTCGCCGGCAAGCGGACGCCGCGCGAGAAGGAGACGGCCCGGGCGCGCAAGCAGGCGGCGGCCGCGAAGACGGCGACGAAGACGGCGACGAAGACGGCGACGAAGACGGCGACGAAGACGGCCTCGCGGGCTGCGGCGAAGACCGCCGCGAAGAAGGCCACGCCGTGACGGGCGAGCCGCGCGTCGTCGTCCACCCGGACAAGCAGTCGCTCGCCGACGCCGCGGCGGCCCGGCTCGTCACCGCCCTCGTCGATGCCCAGACCCGAACGCCGGAGGCCCAGGTGGCCCTGACGGGCGGGTCGATGGGCTCCGCGATCATCGCCTCGGTGGCGAACGTGCCGGGCCGTTCGGCCGTCGACTGGTCGCGCGTGCGGGTGTGGTGGGGCGACGAGCGCTACCTGCCCGCGGGCGACCCGGAGCGCAACGACACCCAGAACGACGCCGCGGGACTCACGGACCTCGGGCTCGACCCCGCCAAGGTGCACCGGGTCGCCGGGCCCGACGCGTCGGACAGTGCCGAGGCCAGCGCCGAGGCGTACGGGGAGACGGTCCGCGCGTTCGGCCAGAAGGCCTGGGACGTCGTGCTCTTCGGCGTCGGCCCCGACGGGCACGTCGCCTCGCTGTTCCCGCACCACCCGGCCCAGCGCCTCGAGGACGCCATCGCCGTGGCGGTCCACGACTCCCCGAAACCGCCGCCGGACCGCGTCAGCCTGACCTTCGAGTGCTTCGAGCGCAGCCACGAGGTGTGGTTCCTCGTCGCCGGCCCGGACAAGGCCGACGCCGTCGCCGCAGCCCTCGCGCCCGGCGCCGACCGCTGGGACGTCCCCGCGGCGGGTGTCCGGGGTACCGACGCGACGCTGTGGCTCCTCGACGCCGACGCCGCGTCCGGCCTCGGCTGAGTCACCCGAGGCCGAGAACGAGAAAGTGCCCATTCGACCGTCATGGTCGAGTGGGCACTTTCTCGTGGTGGGGCGGGTGGCCCCGTCAGGTCACTGGATGAGGCCGCGCTCGCGCAGCGAGCTGAGGGCCTCGTCGAGGATCGCGGCGCCGTCGGCGTCGCTGCGACGCTCCTTCACGTACGCCAGGTGCGTCTTGTACGGCTCGACCTTCGGCGGAGCCGGCGGGTTCTCCTTGTCCTGACCGGCCGGGAACCCGCAGCGCGGGCAGTCCCACGTCTCGGGGACGACCATGCCGGGCTCCTCGGCGAAGCTCGGACGCGTCTCGTGCCCGTTGGAGCACCAGTACGAGACGAACACGCGGGGAGCGGCGTCTCCGCGCTCGGCCTCCCCCATCGGGCCGGCACCGACCCGGCTTCCACGAATGGCGTTACCACTGGCCATGTCGTGCTCCTCTCAGCTCGCGAAACGGGTCAGCAGACCCAGGCCGACGATCGCCGTCGCCCAGACGACGGCGACGGCCACGGTGAAACGGTCGAGGTTGCGCTCGGCCACCGAGGAACCGCCGAGGGACGTGGACATGCCCCCGCCGAACATGTCGGACAGGCCGCCACCCTTGCCCTTGTGCAGCAGGATGAACAGGGTCAGGACCAGGCTGGACAGCACCAGCAGGACCTGGAGCACGATGCGAACCGCATCCACGGGGGTCACTCCATCTCGTCGGGGTCATCGGCGCGCGGGTCTCGTTCCGTCCGCGGTCGCGGTCGGCTCCGGCGCTCGGGACAGGATACCTCCCGCGCCCGCCGGGGCCGAACGGCCGCGGCGGGCGGGAGGCTGTCGTGCGTCGGTCGTCAGCTCGCCGTCACGTGGTCGCGGAAGCGACAGATCGACGCGAACTCGGCGGGGTCGATGGACGCGCCACCGACGAGGGCGCCGTCGACGTCCTCCTGGGCCATGATCGCGGCGACGTTCGCAGCCTTGACGCTGCCGCCGTAGAGCACGCGGACGCCGTCGGCGACGTCGCCGCCGTAGAGCTCGGCCAGCAGCGTCCGGATCGCCGCGCAGACCTCCTGCGCGTCGTCGGGCGTCGCGACCTCGCCGGTGCCGATGGCCCAGATGGGCTCGTAGGCGATGACGATGCTCGCCGCCTGCTCCTTGGTGACGCCGTCGAGGTTCTCACGCAGCTGCGCGACGACGTGCTCGACCTGGCGGCCCTCCTTGCGCACGTCGAGGGCCTCCCCGCAGCAGAGGATCGGCGTCAGGCCGTGCGCGTAGGCCGCCCTGACCTTGGCGCCGACGACCGCGTCGGTCTCACCGTGGCCCTCGCGCCGCTCGCTGTGCCCGACGACGACGTACGTGCAGCCGAGCTTGGCCAGGAAGGCCCCGGAGATGTCGCCGGTGTAGGCGCCGGACGCGTGCGGGGACAGGTCCTGGGCGCCGTAGCGCAGCTCGAGCTTGTCGCCCTCGATGAGGGTCTGCACCGAGCGCAGGTCGGTGAACGGCGGCAGGACCGCCACCTCGACCGCGGCGTGGTCGTGCTTCGCGTCACGCAGCGTCCAGTCCAGCTTCTGCACGAGGTGCGTCGCCTGGAGGTGGTCGAGGTTCATCTTCCAGTTGCCGGCCATGAGCGGCACGCGCCCAGCCGGCTTGGTGTCCTTCGCCATCAGGCGTCGCCCTCCTCGAGAACGGTCAGGCCGGGCAGCTGCTTGCCCTCGAGGTACTCGAGGCTCGCACCGCCGCCGGTGGAGATGTGGCCGAAGTCGTCGTCGGCGAAGCCGAGCTGGCGCACGGCCGCGGCGGAGTCGCCACCACCGACGACGGTGAGGGCACCGCCCTTGGTCACCTCGACCAGCGCCTCCGCGACGGCCTTCGTGCCGGCCGCGTACGGGGCCATCTCGAACGCGCCCATCGGGCCGTTCCAGAAGACGGTGCGGCAGTCGGCGAGCTTCTCGGCGAAGAGGCGGCTCGACTCGGGCCCGATGTCGAGGCCCATCCGGTCGGACGGGATCGCGTCGGCCGCGACGACCTCGTGGGCGGCGTCGGCGCTGAACGCGTCGGCCGCGACGACGTCGACGGGCAGGACGATCTCGACGCCCTCCTTCTCGGCACGCTCCAGGTAGCCCTTGACGGTGTCGACCTGGTCGGCCTCGAGCAGGCTCTTGCCGACCTCGAGGCCCTGGGCCGCGAGGAAGGTGAAGACCATGCCGCCACCGATGAGGAGGCGGTCGGCCGTGCCGAGGAGGTTGCCGATGACGCCGAGCTTGTCGCTGACCTTCGCGCCGCCGAGGACGACCGCGTACGGACGCTCCGGGTCGGCGGTCAGGCGGCGCAGCACGTCGACCTCGGTGGCGACGAGGCCACCAGTGGCGTGCGGCAGCAGCCGGGCGATGTCGTAGACAGAGGCCTGCTCGCGGTGCACGACGCCAAAGCCGTCGGACACGAACACGTCCGCGAGAGAGGCGAGCTCGCGGGCGAACGCGCCGCGCTCGGCGTCGTCCTTGGCGGTCTCGCCGGCGTTGAACCGAAGGTTCTCGAGCAGCAGCACCTGGCCGTCCGCGAGGGCCGCGGCCTTCGCCTGGGCGTCCTCACCCACGGTGTCGGTGGCGAACACGACGTCCTGGCCGAGCACCTCGCCGAGGCGCTCGGCGACCGGCGCCAGCGAGTACTTCGCCTCCGGAGCACCCTTGGGACGCCCGAGGTGGGCGCACACGATGACGCGTGCGCCCGCCCCGGCCAGGCCGCTGATGGTCGGCGCCGACGCGCGGATGCGGCCGTCGTCGGTGATCGTCGTGCCGTCGAGCGGCACGTTGAGGTCCGACCGGACGAGGACGCGCTTGCCGCGCAGGTCCCCGAGGTCCTGGATCGTCTTCACGCGGCGCCTCAGAGCGACGAGCCGACGAGCTTCACGAGGTCGACGAGGCGGTTGGAGTAGCCCCACTCGTTGTCGTACCAGCCGACGACCTTGACCTGGTTGCCGATGACCTTGGTGAGGCCGGCGTCGAAGATGCACGACGCCGGGTCGGTCTCGATGTCCTTGGAGACGATCTCGTCCTCGGTGTAGACGAGGATGCCCTTGAGCGGGCCCTCGGCGGCGGCCTTGACCGCGGCGTTGACCTCCTCGACGGTGGTCTCGCGGCTCGCCTCGAACGTGAGGTCGGTGGCCGAGCCGGTGGGGACCGGCACGCGGAGCGCGTAGCCGTCGAGCTTGCCCTTGAGCTCGGGCAGGACGAGGGACACGGCCTTGGCGGCGCCGGTCGTCGTCGGGACGATGTTGAGCGCGGCGGCGCGCGCGCGACGGAGGTCCTTGTGCGGGGCGTCCTGCAGGTTCTGGTCCTGCGTGTACGCGTGGATCGTCGTCATGAGGCCCCGGACGATGCCGAACTCGTCGTGGAGGGCCTTGGCCATCGGGGCGAGGCAGTTCGTCGTGCACGACGCGTTCGAGATCACGGTGTGCTTGTCGCCGTCGTACAGGTCGTCGTTGACGCCCATGACGATGGTGATGTCCTCGTTCTTGGCCGGGGCCGAGATGATGACCTTCTTGGCACCGCCGGCGATGTGCGCCTTGGCCTTCTCGGCGTCGGTGAAGAAGCCCGTGGACTCGACGACGACGTCGGCGCCGACACCGGTCCAGTCGATCGCGGACGGGTCGCGCTCCTCGAAGACCCGGATGGCCTTGCCGTCGACGATGATCGAAGTGTCGTCGTAGGACACCTCGCCGGGGAAGCGGCCGAGGATCGAGTCGTACTTGAGCAGGTGGGCGAGGGTCTTGTTGTCCATGAGGTCGTTCGTGGCGACGACCTCGATGTCGGCTCCGGACGCCACGATGGCGCGGAAGAAGTTGCGGCCGATGCGGCCAAAGCCGTTGATACCAACGCGAACGGTCACTGCTGTGCACCTCTTCGGTGAGACGGTGATGAGGGTTGTGTCGGACGTCGTCAGACGACCTTCGTCAGACGGTGGGGCCGCGACGCTGCGACCTTGGTCACAGGCCACCCTAGTCGCTCCCCTCCGGGCCCCACCCGGCAGTCTCAGCGCTCGGTGAGCGCCCGCTCAGGCAACGGGTCGGCCGACGAGGCAGCCGTCCGGGTCGGCTCGGGGTCAGCCCTCGAGCATCTCGGCCGTGAGGTTGGCCTCGGTGCCCGGCACGCCCAGCTCCTCGGCGCGCTTGTCGGCCATGGCCAGCAGGCGGCGGATCCGCCCGGCGACGGCGTCCTTGGTCATCGGCGGCTTGGCCAGCTGGCCGAGCTCCTCGAGGCTGGCCTGCTTGTGCTCGAGGCGCAGGTGGCCCGCCTCGCGCAGGTGCTCCGGGACGTCCTCGCCGAGCAGCTCCATGGCTCGCTCGACGCGGGCGCCGGCGGCGACCGCGGCCCGCGCCGACCGGCGCAGGTTGGCGTCGTCGAAGTTGGCGAGACGGTTGGCCGTGGCACGCACCTCGCGGCGCATCCGGCGCTCCTCCCAGGCGAGGACGGCGTCGTGGGCGCCGAGGCGCGTCAGCATGGCGCCGATGGCGTCGCCGTCACGGATGACGACCCGGTCGACGCCGCGGACCTCACGGGCCTTGGCCTGGATGCCGAGGCGGCGCGCCGCGCCGACGAGGGCGAGGGCCGCCTCGGGACCGGGGCAGGTGACCTCGAGCGCCGAGGAGCGACCCGGCTCGGTCAGCGAGCCGTGGGCGAGGAACGCCCCGCGCCAGGCCGCCTCGGAGTCGCACGTGGCCGCGCTGACGACCTTCGGGGGCAGGCCCCGGACGGGACGGCCGCGCGAGTCGATGAGGCCGGTCTGGCGGGCGAGGGTCGCACCCTCCTCCACGACGCGCACGACGTAGCGCGACCCGCGGCGCAGCCCACCGGCCGCCAGGACGAGGACGTCGCTCTTGTGCCCGTAGACCTCGGCGATGTTGCGGCGCAGCCGCCGTGCCGCGTTGGCGGTGTCGAGCTCGGCCTCGACGACGATCTGGCCACCGATGATGTGCAGTCCCCCGGCGAAGCGCAGCATCGTCGACACCTCGGCCTTGCGACAGCAGGGCTTGGTCACCTCGAGGCGCGAGAGCTCGTCCTTCACCTTTGCTGTCATGGCCATGCGGCACATCCTGCCACCCTGATCAAGCACCTTCGGCCCCAGTGCGCCGTTCCGCCACGACGTGAGCCTCTCGCACGGCTCTCGGCCTCTTCGTCAGGGTTCGTCCCGACCCCGCTCCCGGGCGCGTCGGAGGGCGACCGGACGCTTCAGGCGATGACGTCGCGCAGCGCGGCCGCGAGGCGCAGCGGGTCGTGGACGCCGGGCGCCCCGCGTGCGGACACCGGGGCGACGACGAGCTCGGCACCGAGCTCGTCGGCCGCGGCCCGCAGCGACGGCTCGTCGACGACGACGCTCGGGTCGGCGAGGACGACGTCGAGACGCAGCTCGGGGGCGTTGGCGGCGAACGACGCGAGGTGGTCCTCGGCCCTGAAGTCGCGGGTCTCCCCCTTGTGGACCTCGAGGTTGAGGTTGAGCAGGCGCCGCGCCGGCGTCGCCACGAGGGCGTCGGCGAGGTCGGGCACGAGCAGGTGCGGCATGACCGAGGTGAACCACGACCCGGGCCCGAGGACCACCCAGTCGGCCTCGGCCACGGCCCCGAGCGCCTCGGTGCACGGCTCGGGGCAGACCGGCACGATCCCGATCGAGGACACGACGCCGGGGGACGACGCCACCCGGTGCTGCCCGTGGACGGTGACGGTGTCCGCCGGACGGTGGGGGTCGTGCCCGACGATCTCGGCGACGATCTCGAGCGGCTCGGCGGCCATCGGCAGGACCCGGCCCCGCGCGCCGAGCAGCCGGCCGACGAGGTCGAGACCCTGGACGGTGTCGCCGAGCAGCTCCCAGATCGAGACGATCATGAGGTTGCCGAGGGCGTGGCCCTTGAGCTCGCCGGTGCCGGAGAACCGGTGCTGGAGGACGTCGCGCCACGTGTGGCCCCAGTCGCTGTCGTCGCAGAGGGCCGACAGCGCCATCCGCAGGTCACCGGGCGGCAGCACGTCGAACTCGCGGCGGAGCCGGCCGCTCGAGCCGCCGTCGTCGGCGACGGTCACGACGGCCGTCACGTGGTCGGTGAGCAGGCGCAGGGCGCTGAGCGTCGCCGACAGGCCGTGGCCGCCGCCGAGGGCGACGATCCGACGCTGCTGCGACGGGCCGAGCGCGACGCGGGGTACCGAGGCGGTCACGCGCGCGGCCTCACTCGCGTCCGAGGTCGCGGTGCACGACGAACGTGTCGACGCGGTCCCGCCCGCCGAGCCGGCCGCTCAGCGCCTCCGCCGTGGCCACCGACCGGTGCTTGCCCCCGGTGCAGCCGACGGCGACGGTGACGTAGCGACGTCCCTCCCGGACGTAGCCCTCGATCATCGTGCCGAGCAGCTCGCCGGCCCGGTCGAGGAACTCCTCGGCGCCCGGCTGCTTCATGACGAACTCGGCGACCGGCTCGTCGCGGCCGGTCAGCGAGCGCAGCTCGGGCACCCAGTACGGGTTGGGCAGGAAGCGCATGTCGAAGACGACGTCGGCGTCGAGCGGCAGGCCGTACTTGAAGCCGAAGGACATGACGGCGATGCGCAGCTGCACCTTCCGGTCGCCCGCGAACAGCGAGGACAGCTTGGCGCTCAGCTGGTGGACGTTGAGACCCGAGCTGTCGATGACGACGTCGGCCGAGGACCGGAGGTCCTGGAGCAGCTCGCGCTCGCGCTGGATGCCGTCGAGCAGCCGCCCGGAGCCCTGCAGCGGGTGGGGGCGCCGGACGCTCTCGAAACGCCGGACCAGGGCCTCGTCGGTGGCGTCGAGGAACACGAGGCTCGGCCGCTCGCCGCGCGCCCGGGCCGCGGAGATGGCCTCGTCGAGGTGGCCGAACCAGCCGCCGGCACGGACGTCGACGACGACCGCCACCTGCTGGTGGGAGGCCTCGGGGTTGTTCGCGAGGGCGGCGTCGCGCAGCTCGGCGAGGTGTCCCAGCAGCTGCGGCGGGAGGTTGTCCACGACGAGCCAGCCGAGGTCCTCGAGGACGTTGGCGGTCGTGCTGCGCCCGGCACCGCTCATGCCGGTGACGATGACGATGGGTGCGTCGGCGAGGGCGGCCGGGCTGGTCGGCCGGCTGTCGGCGGTCATTCGAGGACTTCTCCCGTCGTGAGGTTCACGGCTGGTTCCTGCGGTGCCCCCTCAGCCAAGTGGGTCACGACGGCCGAGGCAAGCGACGGGCCGATGCCCGGTACGGCCATGATGTCCGTTTCGTTCGCGGCACGAAGCCGTTTCACCGACCCGAAGTGGCGCAGCAGGGCCTTCTGGCGGCTCGCCCCGAGCCCGGGGACGCCGTCGAGGGCGCTCGTCGTCATCGCCTTGGAACGACGCTGGCGGTGGAAGGTGATGGCGAAGCGGTGCGCCTCGTCGCGCAGTCGCTGGAGCAGGTAGAGCCCCTCGCTCGTGCGGGGCAGGATGACGGGGTGCTCGGTGCGGGGCAGCCACACCTCCTCGAGGCGCTTGGCCAGGCCGACGAGGGCGACCTCCTCGATGCCGAGCTCGTCGAGCACGGCCTGGGCGGCGTTGACCTGGGGCAGGCCACCGTCGACGACCACGAGGCTCGGCGGGTAGGCGAAGCGACGCGGCCGACCGGTCTCGGGGTCGATCGGCCCCGACACGGCGGGGGTGTCGTCTGCGCGGTCGTCGCCACCGGCGTCGGGCGTGACGGCGCCCTCGGCGACCTCGCCGTCGGCGGCGGCCTCGTCGAGGTAGCGGCGGAAGCGGCGCGTGAGCACCTCGCGCATCGCGGCCGTGTCGTCGACGGTCACGGTGCCGTCGGCCGCCGCCTCGAGCGTGACGCCCGTGCCGCCTGCGTCGGGGTCGCGGCCGGCGACCGCCGTGCCGCGGACGATGAAGCGTCGGTACTCGCTCTTGCGGGGCAGGCCGTCCTCGAAGACGACCATCGAGGCGACGACGTTGGTGCCCTGGACGTGGCTGACGTCGTAGCACTCGATGCGCAGCGGTGCGTCGTCGAGCTGGAGGAACTCCTGCAGCTCCTGGAGGGCCTGGCTGCGCAGCGTGAGGTCGCCGGCCCGGGCCACCTTGTGGCGGGCGAGCGACTGGTCGGCGTTGCGGCGCACCGTCTCCATGAGCGTCCGTTTGTCGCCGCGCTGCGGGATGCGGACGTCGACCCGGGCGCCGCGGACCGACGAGAGCCACTCGACGACGGCCTCGGCGTCGTCGGGCAGCGTCGGCACGAGGACCTCGCGCGGGACGCCGTCGCGGTCGGCGTCGCCGTAGACCTGCTGGAGCAGGTGGCCGACGAGGGCCGGGGGGTCCTCGCTCTCCTTCTCGACGACCCAGCCGCGCTGGCCGCGGATGCGGCCGCCGCGGACGTGGAAGACCTGGACGGCGGCCTCGAGGTCGTCGTCGGCGAGGGCGAAGACGTCGGCGTCGGTGGCGTCGCCGAGGACCACGGCCTGCTTCTCGAGCGCCTTGCTGATGGCGCCGATGTCGTCGCGCAGCCGGGCCGCCTGCTCGAAGTCGAGCTCGGTCGCGGCCTCGCGCATCCGGGTCTCGAGACGCCTGACGAAGCGGCTCGTGTTGCCGGCCATGAAGTCGCAGAAGTCCTCCGCGATGGCCCGGTGCTCCTCGGGCGTGACCCGACCGACGCACGGGGCCGAGCACTTGTCGATGTAGCCGAGCAGGCAGGGCCGCCCGCCCGCGGCGGCGCGCTTGTAGACGCCGGACGAGCACGTGCGCAGCGGGAAGACGCGCAGGAGCAGGTCGAGGGTCTCGCGGATGGCCCAGGCGTGGCCGTAGGGGCCGAAGTAGCGGGTGCCCTTGCGCTTGGCCCCGCGCATGACCTGCGCCCGGGGGATCTCCTCCCCCATCGTCACGGCGAGGAACGGGTAGGACTTGTCGTCGCGGTACTTGACGTTGAACCGCGGGTCGAACTCCTTGATCCACGAGTACTCGAGCTGGAGGGCCTCGACCTCCGTGCGCACGACCGTCCACTCGACGGACGCCGCGGTGGTGACCATCGTGGCCGTGCGCGGGTGCAGCGCGGTGATGTCCTGGAAGTACGAGGACAGCCGCGGGCGAAGGGACTTCGCCTTGCCGACGTAGATGACCCGGCCGTGGGCGTCGCGGAAGCGGTAGACGCCCGGGTCGGTCGGGATCTCTCCCGGCTTGGGTCGGTAGGTCGTCGGGTCCGCCACGGCTCCACCCTATGTCCGGCCACCGACGCCGGCCGGTGCGCCCCGGACGACCGGGCCGGGGTCAGCTGACGGTGAAGCTGCTGCCGCTGACGGTGACGGTCTTCGGCGTCAGCCCGGTGGGAGCCGGCCCCGAGACGACCGCACCGGTCGCGAGCGCGAAGTGGCTCTGGTGGCACGGGCAGACGAGCTGGTCGCCCTCGACCGCCGACACCGCACAGCCCGCGTGGGGACACGTCGTGTCGAACGCCTTGAAGGTGCCGGCCTGCGGCTGCGTCACGACGGTCTGGGAGTCGGGGAAGAACCTCGCGCCGCCGACCGGCACGTCGGAGGTCGGCGTGGCGCCAGACCCTCCGGAGGCCGCGCCGCCGTTGCCCCCTCCGCCGCCCGACCCGCTGCCCGGCACGGGCGGGCTGCTGCAGGCCGCGAGCGCCCCGGCGCCCGCGAGGGCGCCGGTCGCGAGCAGGACGCTTCGGCGACCCGTGACGTGGTCGGTGGTGCTGGCCTCGTGGGGCTCACTCATACCGTCCTCAGGCCTTTCTCTTCCGGGTCGTGGTGCTCGGCGACGTGCGCGCGGTGCTCACGGTGGAGCCCGAGGACGCCTTCTTCGCGGCGGCGGTGGTGACACCGCCCCGGGTGCGACCGCCCGCCGTGCCCTTCGTCGTGCTCTTCGTGCTCGTGGTCGCGCCGCCCTTGGTGCCGCCCGTGCCCTTCATCGTCCGCTTCGCGGCTGAGCCGGAGCCGGACGCGGACTGGGAGCCGGTCGAGCCCTTCGCGGCCGGCTTCCGCCCCGAGGCACGCGTCGTCGTGCGCGCGGTGCGCTCGAGGATCGGCTTGAGGAAGCGTCCGGTGTGGCTCGCCCCGACCTCGGCGACGTCCTCGGGCGTGCCCTCGGCGATGACGGTGCCACCGCCCGATCCACCCTCCGGACCCATGTCGATGATCCAGTCGGCGTTCTTGATGACGTCGAGGTTGTGCTCGATGACGATGACGGTGTTGCCCTTGTCGACGAGGCCCTGGAGGACGTCGAGCAGCTTGCGGATGTCCTCGAAGTGCAGGCCGGTGGTGGGCTCGTCGAGGACGTAGATGGTGCGCCCGGTGGAGCGCTTCTGCAGCTCGCTCGCGAGCTTGACGCGCTGGGCCTCACCACCGGAGAGGGTCGGTGCCGGCTGGCCGAGGCGCACGTAGCCGAGGCCGACGTCGTTGAGGGTCTTGAGGTGCCGGGCGATCGCGGGAACCGCCTCGAAGAAGGTGGCGGCCTCCTCGATCGGCATGTCGAGGACGTCGGCGATGGTCTTGCCCTTGAAGTGCACCTCGAGGGTCTCGCGGTTGTAGCGGGCCCCGTGGCACACCTCGCACGGGACGTAGACGTCGGGCATGAAGTTCATCTCGATCTTGATCGTGCCGTCGCCGGAGCACGCGTCGCAGCGGCCACCCTTGACGTTGAACGAGAACCGGCCGGGCTGGTAGCCCCGGATCTTGGCCTCGGTCGTCTCGGCGAAGAGCTTGCGCATGTTGTCGAAGACGCCGGTGTACGTGGCCGGGTTCGAGCGGGGCGTGCGCCCGATGGGGCTCTGGTCGACGTGGACGACCTTGTCGAGCTGGTCGAGGCCGGTGACGGTCTTGTGCCGGCCCGGCACGTGCCGCGCCCCGTTGAGCTTGTTGGCGAGGACGTTGTAGAGGATGTCGTTGACGAGCGTCGACTTGCCCGAGCCGGAGACGCCGGTGACGGCGACGAGGTTGCCGAGCGGGAAGCTGACGCTGACGTCCTTGAGGTTGTTCTCGCGCGCGCCGGCGACCGTGACCTGGCGGCCGTCGTGGCCACGACGCACCGACGGTGTCGGGATCTCGCGGCGGCCGGACAGGTACATGCCGGTGAGCGAGTCGGGGTGCTCGAGCAGGCCCTTGACCGGGCCCGAGTGCACCACGTGCCCGCCGTGCTCACCGGCGCCGGGGCCGATGTCGACGACCCAGTCGGCCGTCGCGATGGTGTCCTCGTCGTGCTCGACGACGATGAGGGTGTTGCCGAGGTCGCGCAGGCGCGTCAGGGTCTCGATGAGGCGGTGGTTGTCGCGCTGGTGCAGGCCGATCGAGGGCTCGTCGAGGACGTAGAGGACGCCGACGAGGCCGGAGCCGATCTGCGTCGCGAGCCGGATGCGCTGGGCCTCGCCGCCCGACAGGGTGCCCGCCGGCCGGTCGAGGGACAGGTAGTCGAGGCCGACGTCGAGCAGGAAGCCGAGACGCGCGTCGATCTCCTTGATGACGCGCTCGGCGATCTGCTTCTCGCGGGCCGTGAAGTCGACGGTGTCGAGGAACCCGGCCGCCTCGTTGATGGCGAGGTTGCAGACCTCGGCGATGTTCTTGCCGCCGACGAGCACGGCCAGCGACTCGGGCTTGAGGCGGGCGCCCTTGCACACGGGGCAGGGCACCTCGCGCATGAAGCCCTCGTACCGCTCGCGGCTCCACTCGGAGTCGGTCTCGGAGTGGCGGCGCTTGATGAAGGGCACGACGCCCTCGAACCCCGTGGTGTAGGAGCGGTCGCGGCCGTACCGGTTGCGGTACTTCACGTGGACCTTGTAGTTCTGCCCGTGCAGCAGCGCCTCGCGGGCCCGCGCCGGCAGGGCCCGCCACGGCACGTCCATGGAGAACTTCATGTCCTCGGCGAGGGCGGCCATGACGCGCTGGAAGTACTCGGCCGAGCCGGAGCCCTGGGCCCACGGCTGGATGGCGCCGTCGGCGAGGCTGAGGTCGTCGTCGGGCACGACGAGCTCGGGGTCGACCTCGAGCTCGGTGCCGATGCCGGTGCACGTGGGGCACGCGCCGAACGGGGAGTTGAACGAGAACGAGCGCGGCTGCACCTCGTCCATGCCGAGCGGGTGGTTGTTGGGGCAGGCCATCTTCTCGGAGAAGCGCCGCTCGCGGTCGGCGTCCTTGGGGTCGCGGTCGACGAAGTCGATGACGAGGACGCCGCCGGCCAGGCCCAGCGCCGTCTCGACCGAGTCGGTGAGTCGGCGCTTGGCCCCGGAGTCGTCACCCTTGGCGACGAGGCGGTCGACGACGACCTCGATCGTGTGCTTGCGCTGCTTCTCGAGCTTGGGCGCCTCGGTGAGCGACACGACCTCGCCGTCGACGCGGGCGCGCGAGAAGCCCTTGGTCTGCAGCTCGGCGAAGAGGTCGACGAACTCGCCCTTGCGGCCCTGGACCACGGGCGCCAGCACCTGGAAGCGGGTGCGGTCCTCGAGCGTCAGCAGCTGGTCGACGATCTGCTGCGGCGACTGCCGGGTGACCGGCTCCCCGCAGACGGGGCAGTGCGGCCGGCCGGCGCGCGCGAAGAGCAGACGCAGGTAGTCGTAGACCTCGGTGATGGTGCCGACGGTCGAGCGCGGGTTGCGGTTGGTCGACTTCTGGTCGATGGACACGGCGGGCGAGAGGCCCTCGATGAAGTCGACGTCGGGCTTGTCCATCTGCCCGAGGAACTGCCGCGCGTACGCGGAGAGGGACTCGACGTACCGGCGCTGCCCCTCGGCGAAGATCGTGTCGAACGCGAGGCTCGACTTGCCCGACCCGGACAGCCCGGTGAAGACGACCAGGCTGTCCCTCGGGAGGTCGACCGAGACGTCGCGCAGGTTGTGCTCGCGCGCGCCGCGGACGACGAGGGAGTGGGAGGTGCCGGTAGGCGTAGCAGTCACGCGCCCCATGCTAGGTCGGGCCACCGACAGTCCCCGACATCGGCCGACGGCCCCGACGGGCACCCGGCCGCGTTCGGCATACTCGCTCCATGAGCACGCCCCCGTCCACGCCGATCGAGGACTACGCCGTCCTGGGCGACCTCGGCACCGCAGCCCTCGTGAGCCGCAAGGGCTCGGTGGACTGGCTCTGCCTGCCCCGGTTCGACTCCCGTGCCTGCTTCGCGGCCCTGCTCGGCACGCCCGACAACGGCCGGTGGCTCCTGACGCCCGCCGACCCCGACGCCGAGACGACCCGCCGCTACGTCGGCAACTCGTTCGTCCTCGAGACGATCCACCGCACCACCACCGGCACCGTGCGCGTCACCGACGTCATGCCGCTGGCCGACGGCCGCTCCGACGTGCTGCGCCGGGTCGAGGGCGTCGAGGGCACGGTTCGGATGGTCCACGAGTGGACCGTGCGCTTCAACTACGGCCGCACCCGCCCGTGGGTCATGCGCCACCACGACGACCTCGAGGACCGCACCGACGAGATCATCACGGCGATCGCGGGCCCCGACATGGTGGTGCTGCGCGGTGCCCGGCTCCCCCACGCCCAGGCGGGCCACCACGTCGACGAGTTCGACGTCGTCGCCGGTCAGACCCTGACCTTCTCCACGACGTGGTTCCGCAGCCACGAGGAGGTCCCGCCTCCGCTGCGCGTCCGCGCCCGCATCGAGGAGACCCTCGCGCTCAGCGAGGAGTACGCCGCCCAGAGCCACTACCGCGGCCCGTACGAGGCGGCGGTGACCCGGTCCCTGCTCACGCTCCGGGCCCTGACCCACCAGTCAACCGGCGGCATCGTCGCGGCCGCCACGACCTCGCTGCCCGAGGACTTCGGGGGAGAGCGCAACTGGGACTACCGGTTCTGCTGGCTGCGCGACGCCGCGCTCACCCTCGAGGCGCTCCTCGGCTGCGGCTACGTCGAGGAGACGGCCCTGTGGCGCGACTGGCTGCTGCGGGCCGTGGCCGGAGACCCCGAGGACATGCAGATCATGTACCGCGTCGACGGCGGGCGCGACCTGCCGGAACGCGAGCTGACCCACCTGCCCGGGTACGCCGCCTCCCGCCCGGTGCGCGTCGGAAACGCCGCCGTCGACCAGCGCCAGACGGACGTGCTCGGCGAGGTCATGATCTCCCTCGAGCACGCCCGGCAGCGCGGCCTCGAGGAGGACGAGCACTCGTGGAGCCTCCAGCGAGCCCTCGTCAACCACCTCGCGACGCACTGGGAGGAGGCCGACAACGGGCTCTGGGAGATCCGCGGCCCGCTGCGGCACTTCACCCACTCCCGGGCCATGGTGTGGGCGGCCTTCGACCGCGCCGTGCGTGCCGTCGAGGAGCACGGCCTCGAGGGCCCGGTCGAGCACTGGCGAGAGCTGCGCGACCGCGTCCGGCAGGAGGTCCTCGACAAGGGCTACGACCCGGTCCGGAACACCTTCGTCCAGCACTACGACACCGGAGAGCTCGACGCGTCGCTGCTGACGCTCTCCTCGATCGGCTTCGTCGACGGCGACGACCCACGGATGATCGGCACCATCCGCGCCGTCGAGCAGGACCTGCTCCGCGACGGCCTCGTCATGCGCTACCGCACCCAGACCGGCGTCGACGGCCTCGCCGGCGATGAGCACCCGTTCCTCGCCTGCTCGTTCTGGCTCGCCACCGCCTACGCACGGGCCGGCCTGCTCGACGAGGCCACCGAGCTGATGGACCGCCTCGTCAGGCTCGCCAACGACGTCGGCCTGCTCGCCGAGGAGTACGACCCGGCCACCGGGCACATGGTCGGCAACTTCCCGCAGGCGTTCTCGCACCTGACGCTCGTCGGCGCCGCCCTCGCGATCGAGCGGGCCACGCGTCGGGCCGCCGCGGCCGCCGAGGGCGGTACGGTCGGCCTCGGCGAGACCGCCGAGTCGACCGAGCACGACCGCTACGAGTCACCCGATCCCGCCGACCGCCAGGAGGCCGCCGATGCACCGTCGTGACGTCACACCCGCGCACGTCGCCGCCGAGACCGACCGGCTGCTCGCCACGGTCGACGGGCTCTCCGCCGCCGACCTCGCCGGGCCCTCCCTGTGCGAGGGGTGGTCGCGCGGCCACGTCCTCGCGCACCTGGCCCGCAACGCCGACGCCCTGACGCGCGTCGCGTCGGTGGCCACGACCGGCGTCGCCGACACGATGTACGACAGCCCCGGGGCTCGTGACGCCGACATCGACGCGGGAGCCGGCCGGCCGGTGGCGGCCCAGGCCGACGACCTGCGGGCGTCGGCGGCCCGCCTCGCCGAGGCGCTCGGGCAGCTGACGCCGGAGCACGGCGGTGTGCGGGTGCACCGCACGCCCGGCGGCCCGCAGATCGCGGTCGGCGCCGTGCCCTACCTGCGCCTGCGCGAGCTCGTCTTCCACCACGTCGACCTCGACGCCGGCTTCGGCTTCGCCGACGCGCCCCCGGACGTGGTCGGGCTGCTGCTCGACGACGCCGTGGCGCGGCTCACGGAGGCGCCCGACGCTCCGGCAGCCCCCGACGTCACGCTCGTCACCGACGAGGGCGACGAGCACGTGCTCGGGTCTGGCGCCACCCGCGTGTCCGGTCCTCGTGCCGGCGTGCTGCTGTGGCTGGCCCGAGGCCGCACCGACGGCGTCACCGTCGACGGCGTGCTCCCGACCCTGCCGTTCGGCGGCTGACGATGACCGACGCCTCGCCGTCCACCCCGTACACCGGCCACGTCGAGGCCGGCGGGCCGGCCGGGGTCCGTGAGCTGCCCGCGCTGACGATCCGCAAGCTCGAGGTCGGCGGCTTCGGCAACAACGCCTACCTGCTCACCTGCCGGGCCACCCGCTCGCAGCTGCTCGTCGACGCGGCGGCCGACGCCGACCGGCTCCTCGGGCTCGTCGGCAGCAGCGGGGACGGCCTCGACACCGTCGTCACGACGCACCAGCACCACGACCACGTCGGCGCGCTCGCCGACGTCGTGCGCGCGACGGGCGCGCGGACCGTCGCCGGGACCGAGGACGCCGACGCCCTGCCCGTCCCGGTCGACGACCGCGTCGGCCAGGGCGACACCGTCCGGTTCGGCGAGGTCGTGCTCGACGTCGTGCACCTGCGCGGCCACACACCCGGCTCGATCGCGCTCGCCTACGCCGACCCGGGCGGTGTCACGCACCTGTTCACCGGCGACAGCCTCTTCCCCGGAGGCGTCGGCAACACCAAGAACGCGGGCCAGAGCTTCGCCTCGCTCATCGAGGACGTCACGGCCCGCGTCTTCGAGGTGTTCGACGACGACACGTGGTTCTACCCCGGCCACGGCGACGACTCGACTCTCGGCGCGGAGCGCCCGCACCTGCCGCAGTGGCGCGCCCGCGGCTGGTGAGCCCCGCGCGTCAGGTGTGCCGTCCGCGTCAGGACGTGCCGGCCACCGGGAGCCGCACGCGGAAGGTCGTGTCGCCGGGGGCCGAGTCCACCTCGATGGTGCCGCCGTGCCGGTCCACGACGATGCGCCGCGCGATGTCGAGCCCCAGGCCGGACCCGCGACCGACCTCCTTCGTCGTGTAGAACGCCTCGAAGGCGCGTTCCAGCGCCTCGGCGTCGAGGCCGGCGCCGGTGTCGTGGACCGAGACGACGACCGCTCCGTCCTCGGCGCGCGTCGTCACGGTGAGCGTCCCGGAGCCGTCCATGGCGTCGACGGCGTTGTCGACGAGGTTGGTCCACACCTGGTTCAGCTCGCCGGGCAGGCCCTCGACCGCGGGCACGTCGGCCCCCCAGTCGCGCACGACCGTGATGCCGTCCCGCAGCCGCGGCCCCATGACGAGCAGCGTGCTCTCGAGACCGTCGCGCACGTCGACCCTCTGCAGCGAGGCCCGGTCCATCTGCGAGTAGGACTTGACGGCCCCCACGAGCTCGCTGACGCGCCGGGTCGACTCGCGCACCTGGCGCAGGAGCGCGCCGACGTCGACGGTCGCGGCGACCCACGCGAGGCCCGCCCCGACCGCCTGCGGGGGCACGGCCCGTGCGACGCGCTCGCACCAGCCGACATCGGCGCCGGCGGCCACGAGCGTCGAGGCGACCTCCCACGGGCGGGCGACCCCATGGCGCTCGAGCCAGTCGCCCAGCGCCTCCTCGCGGTCGGCCTGGTCGAGCGCGTCGGGCAGCACCGTCGGCGGCTCGAGCTCACGGCGGAGGGCGTCGAGGTCGCTGAACTGCTCGGAGGTGACGGCCCGCCCGGCCAGGTCACGCAGGCCCTCGAGGAGGGCCTCGCAGGCCTGCTCGAGGTCGGCGGCCGACCTGGACGCGGCGGCAGCCGGGTTGTTGATCTCATGGGCGAGCACGGCGGCGAGGGTGCCGAGCGTCACGAGGGCGCTGCGCTGACGCGCCGTGGCCTCGATGGACCGGGCCGTGCCGTAGAGCCCGGCGACGAGGTGGGCGGCGAACGGGAACCACGTGTCCGCGAACGAGCGGAGCCGCTCGGCCGGGACCCGCAGCACCCGCGCCGGCTCGCGGCCGCGGGCCGTGGCCAGGTAGACGCCGTTCTCGTCCCAGGCGCGGAAACCGCCGGCCCACCGGCCGGGAACGTCCATGTGCCCGACGACCACGTCCTCCCGACCGCTGTGCCGCGACAGCTCGAGCGACCCGTCGAGCAGCACCCACCAGTCATCGGCGTGCTCGCCCTCCCGGAACAGCAGGTCGCCGGGCCGCACCGCGACCTCCTCTCCCGCGGCGAGGAGCTCGTCGAGCTGCTCGTCGTCCAGCCCGTCGAAGAGCGGGACGGCCCGGAGGTCGGTGCGCGAGACCATCGACGCCTCCTCAGACCGTCGCGAGGTAACGGTGCACGAAGTGGACGGCCATGGCACCCTCCCCGACGGCGGACGCGACGCGCTTCATCGAGTCGAGCCGGACGTCGCCGGCCGCGAACACCCCCGGCAGGCTCGTCTCGAGCGCGAAGGGCGCACGCACGAGCGGCCATCGTGGACGGCCTTCTGCGGTAGCACTCCCCACGCTGCCGCTGACGAGATCTGTTCCGGTGACGACGAACCCGTGGTCGTCGCGTGCGACCTCGGCCCCCAGCCAGTCGGTTCGCGGCTCGGCACCGATGAACACGAAAAGCCAGGACGCCGGCACGAGGGTCGTGGCGCCGGAAGCCCGGTCGCAGAGGGTCAGCGACTCGAGGTGCTCCTCGCCGGCGACGGCCGACACCTCCGACCCGAGCCGCACCTCGATGCACGGATGGGCCCGGACCCGGTCGACGAGGTAGGTCGACATCGACGCCTCGAGGCTGGGGCCGCGCACGACGAGCGTGACGCTGCGCGCGAAGCGGGCGAGGTTGAGCGCCGCCTGTCCCGCGGAGTTCGCCGCGCCCACGACGAAGACGTCGTCGCCGGCGCACTGGGACGCGTCCCGCGCGTTGGCGCCGTAGTAGACGCCACGGCCGACGAGAGCATCGAGACCGGCAGCGCCGAGGCGACGGTAGGAGACGCCCGTGGCGAGCACGACGCTTCGCGCCTCGACGTCGTCGCCGCCCTCGATCCGGACGGCCCGCACCGGTCCTCGAGCCTCGAGGGCCGTGACGTCGCGGGCGACGACGAGCTCGGCCCCGAAGCGTCGGGCCTGGGCGAGCGCCCGCTGGGTCAGGTCGTCGCCGGACAGCCCACGCGGGAAGCCGAGGTAGTTCTCGATGGCGGCGCTCTGGCCGGCCTGGCCTCCGGGGGCCGCGTGTTCGACGACGACGGTCGAGAGCCCCTCCGAGGCCGCATACACGGCGGCGGCGAGACCCGCCGGTCCCCCGCCGACGATGCACAGGTCGTACAGGCTGCGCTCGGCTCGCGTCCGCAGCCCGAGGGCCGTCGCGAGGTCGACGAGCGCGGGGTCGCGCAAGGTGTCACCGTCGGGCACGAGCACGAGCGGCAGGTCGGAGGCGGTCGCACCCGCGACCTCGAGCAGGCGAGCTCCCTCGGCGTCGCGCTCGACGTCGAACCACGCGTAGGGCACGTGGTGGCTGGCCAGGAAGGACTTGACCTCGTGGCTGCGGTCGGACCACCGGTGCCCGACGACGCGCACGTCCGACGCGTGGTCGGGGTGCGCCACGTGCCAGTCGGACAGGAGGTCGTCGACGACCGGGTAGAGCCGCTCGTCCGGCGGGTCCCACGGCTTGAGGAGGTAGTGGTCGAGCCCGATGTCGTTGATGGCGGCGATGGCGACGTCGGTGTCGGCGTAGGCCGTGAGGAGCAGCACCTTGGCCTCGCCGGCGAGCGCGCGGACCTGGCCGAGCAGCTCGATGCCGGTCATCCCCGGCATCCGCTGGTCGGCCAGCACGAGCGCGAGCGGCTGGTCCCGAAGGACGAGCCGGCGCACCACCTCGAGCGCCTCGGCGCCCGAGGTCGCCCGCACGACGCGGTGCTCCGCGCCGTAGCGGGACCGCAGGTCGCGCGCCACCGCCTCGGACACGTGAGGGTCGTCGTCGACGGTGAGGATGACCGGCCTGCCCACCGCCTCACTGTAGGAGCAGGCGGCCGCGAACGGGTCGATCTCGGGGGATTTCGCGCGCGCTCAGGCGCTCTCTGCCTCGTCGACGTCCGAGATGTCGCTGATGCCCGAGGCGTCCCCCTCGCTGAGCGCGATGAACGACTCGAGCTCCGTGCGGAGGAACTCGAGGTCGTCGGGCACGTTCGTCAGGATGAAGTGGCGCCGCAGGCTGTGCGCGACGCACAGGCCCACACCGAGGCGTGAGCGACCGTGCCGCTCGCGCCACGCGCGCTCGAGGGCCGGGCCACCGGACCAGTCGACCGGCGCGTGGAGCCAGCCCTGGACGTCGACGATGTCGCCGTCGGGGCCGTGTCGTCGGTTCTTCGGAGGGTCAAATCCCTCCAAGATGATCCGCTCGTCCATGTTTCGACGGTACTCCTCGGCCCGGATGCGCAGAACGGTTCTGTGACGGGCGAGTCGCGATCGACACGAGACTCGCAGGCCCCTCCCAGACGACACCCACGAACGAGCTTCGGGCGGCCTCCCGTCCGGGGCGTGGCCGCTCCCGCCAGGCGTCGCAGTGGGTGCGAGGATGGCCGTCGTGAGCGCCGCCCCGTCCCCCACCCCCGACCTGCCCGTCACGCACGTGACCCGCGTCGCCGTCACCACCGTGTGGTCCGACCCGCAGAGCCCTCGCCCCGTCGACGCGCCGGTCGTCGCCGACGACCCGGACGCCGTCGCCTGGCTGGCCGCCCTCGACGCCCACCCCGACGACGACGAGTCCGGCGACGGGCGGCTCGGGCTGCACGGCCGGGTCGAGACCCAGCTGCTCGAGGGCGAGCCGGTGCTCGTCACCGGCACCGACGCCACGGGCCGGTGGTCGCACGTCCTCGCCCCGTGGCAGCACTCCCCCAAGGACCGACGCGGCTACCCTGGCTGGGTGCCGACGGCGCACCTGCGCGCGCTCGAGCCGGGCGAGACGGTGCCCGAGGGACCGGCGGCGTCGGTCGACGCGGAGTCCCTCGACGGCCCGCACCCCGCCGTCGCGCTCGCGCGAGGTCACCTCGGCCTGCCCTACCTCTGGTCCGGCACGTCACCGCTCGGCCTGGACTGCTCCGGGCTCGTGCTGTCGGTGTGGCGGCGCCTGGGAGGGGTCGTCTCGCGCG
>JAEWFB010000184.1 GCA_023389095.1 Actinomycetes bacterium | reverse complement strand
GAGGAGCAGCACCTTGGCGTCGGCGACGAGGTCGCGGACCTGTGCGAGCAGCTCGATCCCGGTCATGCCCGGCATCCGCTGGTCGGCGAGGACGAGAGCGAGCGGCTGGTCGCGCAGCACGAGCCGGCGCACCACCTCGAGCGCCTCGGCGCCCGACGTCGAGCGCACGACGCGGTGCTCCGCGCCGTAGCGGGAACGCAGGTCGCGCGCCACCGCCTCGGACACGTGAGGGTCGTCGTCGACGGTGAGGATGACCGGCCTGCCCACCGCCTCAGCGTAGGAGCAGGCACGCCGAAACGGGCCCGAGTGGGCGGATCCCGCTCACGGTCGGTCGGGCGTCAGGCGCTCTCGGCCTCGTCGACGTCCGAGATGTCGCTCATGGCCGACGTGTCGCCCTCGACGACGGCGATGAACGACTCGAGCTCGGTGCGCAGGAACTCCAGGTCGTCGGGCACGTTCGTGAGGATGAAGTGCCGTCGCAGGCTGTGCGCGACGCAGAGACCGACGCCGAGACGGGAGCGACCGTGCCGCTCGCGCCAGGCGCGCTCGAGCGCCGGGCCGCCGGTCCAGTCGACGGGGGCGTGGAGCCAGCCCTGCACGTCGACGATGTCGCCGTCCGGGCCGTGTCGTCGGTTCTTCGGAGGGTCGAACCCCTCCAGGATGATCCGCTCGTCCATGTTTCGACGGTACTCCTCGGGCTGGGGACGAAGAACGGTTCTGTGACGGGCGAGTCGGGATCGACACGAGACTCGCAGCCCTCTCCCAGCGGACGTCCACGGCAGGCCTTCGGCGACGGCGTTCCCAGGGTGTGGCCCGCCCTGCCGCGCGTGGGTCGGGGTGCGAGGATGGCCGGCGTGAGCGCCGCCCCGTCCCCCGCCTCCGACCTGCTCGTCACGCACGTCACCCGCGTCGTCGTGACGACCGTGTGGTCCGACCCGCAGAGCCCCCGGCCGGTCGACGCGCCCGTCGTCGCCGACGAGCCGGACGCCGCGGCCTGGCTCGCCGCGCTCGACGCCCACCCCGCCGACGACGAGTCCGGCGACGGCCGCCTCGGGCTGCACGGCCGCGTCGAGACCCAGCTGCTCGAGGGCGAGCCGGTGCTCGTCACCGGGGCCGACGCGTCGGGCCGCTGGTCGCACGTCCTCGCCCCGTGGCAGCACTCCCCCAAGGATCGACGCGGCTACCCCGGCTGGGTGCCGACGGCGCACCTGCGCGCGCTCGAGCCCGGCGAGACGGTGCCCGAGGGACCGACGGCGTCGGTCGACGCGGAGTCCCTCGACGGCCCGCACCCCGCCGTCGCCCTCGCGCGAGGTCACCTCGGCCTGCCCTACCTCTGGTCCGGCACGTCACCGCTCGGCCTCGACTGCTCCGGGCTCGTGCTGTCGGTGTGGCGGCGCCTGGGAGGGGTCGTCTCGCGCGACGCCTACGCCCAGGCGGACACGGCCGAGGCCGTGGCCCTCGACGCCGTGCGCGCCGGCGACCTCTACTTCTTCGCCCGACCCGGTCGACGGATCCACCACGTGGGCATCGTCGTCGGGCCGGGCCGGATGGTCCATGCGTCCGAGACGGGCGGCGTCCTCGTCGAGGAGGAGCTGACCCAGGACCGCCTCGACACCCTCGTGGCCGCAGGACGGTTCCCGCTCCCGTGAGCATCGACCGCCGTACCGCACCGCTGCTCGTCCTCGGCGCCGTCGTCTCGGTCCAGTTCGGCGGCGCGCTCGCAGCCACCCTCGTACCCCGCATCGGCGCCGCCGGCTCGGTGCTGCTGCGGCTCTGCTTCGCGACGCTCATCCTCGTGGCCGTCGCCCGCCCGTCGGTGCGCGGCCGCTCCCGCTCCGACTGGCTCACCGTCGTGCTCTTCGGCGCGGCCCTGGCCGCGATGAACACCACCTTCTACGCCTCGCTCGCGCACCTGCCCATCGGCGTCGCGGTCACGATCGAGTTCCTCGGGCCGCTGACGCTCGCTGCGGTCCTGAGCCGTCGGCGGCGCGACATCGCCGCCGTCGTCGCCGCGGGTCTGGGGGTCGCCCTCGTCTCCGGCGCCCTCGGGGCGTCGTGGGGGCGGTTCGAGCCGATCGGCATCGTCTTCGCGGCCTCGGCCGGCGCGCTGTGGGCGGCGTACATCGTGCTGAGCCAGCGCACGGGACGTGCCTTCGCCGGTCTCGACGGGCTCGCCCTCGCACTCGTCGTCTCCTCGCTGGTCGTCGCACCGATCGGCCTCCCGTCGGTGCCGACGTGGACCCCGCGCGACGTCGCCCTCGGCCTGGGCATCGCGGTGCTGTCCTCGGTGCTGCCCTACTCCCTCGAGCTCGTCGCCCTGCGCCACCTCGCACGCAGCGTCTTTGGCATCCTGCTCTCGCTCGAGCCCGCGGTGGCGGCCCTCGCCGGGTTCGTCGTGCTCGACCAGGTCCTCGACCCCGGGCAGGTCGTCGGCATGGGCCTCGTCGTGGGCGCCAGCGCGCTGGTGCTCGGCGCCCGGGGGCGCGAGGAACCGCAGGCAGAGCCCGAGCCCGACCCCAGCCTCGGCCCGTGACCGCCCCCGGCCCGGCCGACGACCGCGGCGGCCTGCTCTCGCCGGCCCTGCGCGCCACGACCGTCGGGATGCTCGCGCTCGTCTCGCTGCACGCCTTCGAGGCCCTCGCGCTGACGACCGTCATGCCGACGATCGCCGCCGACCTCCATGGCGAGTCGCTCTACGCGATGGCGTTCACGGCGACGCTCGCCGCCGGCATCGTCAGCATCGTCTGGAGCGGAAACCTCGCCGACCGGCGCGGCCCGCGACCGCCCCTGCTCATCGGGCTCGTCCTCTTCGCCGCCGGACTCGTCGGGGCCGGGCTCGCGCCGACGATGCCGGTGCTCGTCGGAGCGCGCGTCGTGCAGGGCCTCGGGGCCGGCATGACGAGCACGGCGCTCTACGTCATGGTGACGCGCGTCTACCCGCAGCGCCTCCACACCGCGATCCTCGCCGGGTTCTCGGCCGCGTGGGTCGTCCCCTCCATCGCCGGCCCGTTCGTCGCCGGTCTCATCGCCCAGACCATCGGCTGGCGCTGGGTCTTCGGTCTGGCCATCGTCGTGCTCGTCGCGGCCGCGGCGCTCCTGTCGCGGATCGTGGCCGGCCTGCGGCAGGAGCCGGTTCCCGTGCCGTGGCGCCGCGGCGCCGTCGTCGCGTCGGTGGCCCTCGCGGTCGCCGTCCTCGTGCTCAACTCGGTGTCCGGCGCGCTGGACGTGCGCTCCGTGGTCGTGGCCCTCGTCGCGCTCGTCGTCGTCGCAACCACGCTGCGCCGCCTCATGCCCCCGGGCACGCTCCGGCTGCGCCGCGGCCTGCCGAGCGACATCGCCCTGCGGGCCCTCGCGTTCGCGGCCTTCACCGGCGGCGAGGTGTACCTGCCGCGGCTGCTCACCGAGCGCGACCACCTCTCACCGAGCATGGCCGGCATCGCGCTGACGGTCACGGGCGTCACGTGGTTCGTCGGCTCCTGGGTCCAGGGACGCTGGTCCGACCGGTTCGAGATCGGCGGCACCGCCCGTCTCTCGTTCTCGGCGATGGTCGTCACGCTCGCGGCCCTCGCCGTCGGCGTCGCGGTCGATGCCCACGCGTGGGTCCTCGTCGGCGTCTTCCCGGTGCTCGGGCTGGGCATCGGGACGCTGTACCCCCGGGTCACCGCGCAGGCCCTCTCGCGCGCCGAGGACCGCGAGCAGGGGTTCGTCAGCTCGGCCCTGCAGATCGGCGACTCCGCCGGTGCTGCGACGGCCATAGCCGTCTCGGCGCTCGTGTTCACCGCCGCCGGTTCGAGCAGCCCCGGCGCGTACGGGGCACCCGCCTACGTCGCGGTGCTGCTGACGATGCTCGTCCCCGCGGTCGTCGGCTGGCTCGCCGCACACCGGGTCCGCTGAGGACCGACCGCGGCGACCCGACGCGTCAGGCGGACACGTCAGGCGGGTGAGGACGGCAGGTCGAAGCTGCGCCGCACGACGGCGTCCCACACGCGGTCACCGCCGAGCAGCCGCGTCGCGACGAGCGCCTTGGCCGCGGGAGTGACGAGATAGCGGCTGCGCGGCCGGTCGGCCTCCACGGCCTTGGCCACGACGCCGGCGACGACGTCGGCCCCGACGGCGTTGCGGGAGCGGTAGTTGCGCTCGGTGACCGCATCGGAGGTGGCCCGCAGCGCGGCGTACGGCCCCTCGTCGCCGCCGCGCGAGAGGCCCTGCGAGGCCACGTCGCCGAACTCCGTGCGGGTCAGTCCCGGCTCGACGAGGACGACGTCGACTCCGAACGGGGCGACCTCGACGCGCAGCGCGTCGGTCAGCGCCTCGACGGCGTACTTCGAGGCGTGGTACCAGCCCCCGGTGGGGAAGGTGATCCGCCCACCCATCGAGCCGATGTTGACGATGCGCCCACGACGGGCCGCGCGCATCCCGGGCAGCACGAGCTGGCACATCCGCCCGAGCCCGAAGACGTTCGTCTCGAACTGGCGCCGGACCGCCTCGAGCGGCACCTCCTCGACCGGCCCGTACTCGCCGTAGCCGGCATTGTTGACGAGGACGCCCACGGCGCCGTGGTCGCGCTCGACCGTGGCCACCGCCGCCCGCATCGAGGACTCGTCGGTGACGTCGAGCGCGAGCGTGTGCGCCCCGGCGGCCGCGAGGGACTCCAGGGTCTCGGGACGACGGGCTGTGGCGAAGACGACGTGCCCGTCCGCGAGGAGCCGGGTGGCCGTCGCGTGGCCGATGCCCGAGCTGCACCCCGTGACGAGAACCGCGCCCCGACGCCCCTCGCCGCCCTCGGTCCCGCTGCTCGCCGTGCCCTCCGGGCTGTCCGTGCTGGTCATCGCCTGCTCCTCGTCGTGCCACCCGGGCGGTGGGTCCCACCGCAACCTAGCGCGGGACCCACCGGCCCGGCGAACCCTCAGGGGCGGGGCTGCGTCGCGTCGGCGTCCGGGGTCGTCGCCGCGCCCGCACCGCCCTGCACCGCGTCGCCGTTGCGCGCGTCGCGGCGCGACTTGGCGAGGCTCGCGACCGTCGTGACACCGAGGATGACGACGATGGCGCCGAGCGACACCGAGATCGGGATGTCCGGGACGGCCTCGATCGGGTGGCCGCCGTTGACGAACGGCAGGTTGTTCTCGTGGAGCGCGTGCATGACGAGCTTGACGCCGATGAAGCCGAGCAGCACGGCCAGGCCGACGCTGAGGTAGACGAGGCGCTTGAGGAGGCCGCCGATGAGGAAGTAGAGCTGGCGCAGGCCCATGAGCGCGAAGACGTTGGCCGTCAGGACGAGGAACGGCTCCTTGGTCAGGCCGTAGATGGCCGGGATGGAGTCGAGCGCGAAGAGCAGGTCGGTCGTGCCGAGCGCGAGGATGACGATGCACATCGGCGTGAGGAGGCGCTTGCCCTGCTCGAGGACGGTGAGGCGCGTGCCGTTCCACTCGGTCGTGGCCGGGAAGCGGCGCTCGACCCAGCGCAGGAACCGGTTCTCCTCGAACTCGTCGTCGTCGCTCTCGCCCTGGGTCGCGAGCTTCACGGCCGTGTACACGAGGAACGCGCCGAAGATGTAGAAGACCCACGCGTAGGCGTTGATGACGACGGCTCCGAGGCCGATGAAGACGCCACGCAGCACGATGGCGATGACGATGCCGATCATGAGCGCCGACTGCTGCAGCTTCTGCGGCACCTTGAAGCTGGCCATGATGAGCAGGAAGACGAAGAGGTTGTCGACCGAGAGCGAGTACTCGGTCAGCCACCCGGCGTAGAACTCCCCCGCGTACTGCCCGCCCCACTCGAACCAGACGAAGAGGCCGAACACCACCGCCGCCGCGACGTAGAAGGCGAGGTGCCGGCCGGCCTCGGCCATCGAGGGCACGTGCGGCCTCCGCGCGATGACGAGGACGTCGATCAGCAGGAACACGGCCATGAGGCCGATCGTGAGGAACCAGCCCCAAGCGGGAACGTTCATGGGCACAACCTTCCGGTCACCGAGATCAGCAACCGGAGGTCTCTCCCGCCCCGTCGCACATGGCGACCGGACCGACGGGACCGGGAGCAAGGGTGAACCGCTCCGTGATGACGAGCCCGTCGCAGCAGGGATACTCCCCTCCGAGAACGCCTGATCCTCTCACCGCGAGGTCTCCGCGTCGAATCGGTGCCCGCCGGCTGGGGTGGCGGTGGACGGGTCAGCCCCTCACCGGGTGGCCGCACTCATCTGCCGCAGCTCCTTCTTGAGGTCGCCGAGCTCGTCGCGCAGGCGTGCGGCGAGCTCGAAGTGCAGCTCTGCAGCGGCCTGGTGCATCTGCTCGGTGAGCTCCTGGATGAGCCCGGCGAGGTCGGCGGCCGCCATGTCGGCGGGGCGCTTGCCCGACCCCGTCGACACCCCGACGTCGGCCTGGACCGCGCCGCGGCCACCACCGTTCTTGCCCCGCGACTGGGACCGCCCGGAGCCGATGAGCTCGGCGGTGTCGGCGTCCTCACGGTTGAGCAGGTCGGTGATGTCGGCGATCTTCTTGCGCAGCGGCTGCGGGTCGATGCCGTTCTCGGTGTTGTAGGCCAGCTGCTTGTCGCGGCGGCGGTTGGTCTCGTCGAGCGCCTCCTGCATCGAGGGGGTGACCGAGTCGGCGTACATGTGGACCTGCCCGGACACGTTGCGCGCTGCACGACCGATGGTCTGGATGAGCGAGCGCGCCGACCGGAGGAAGCCCTCCTTGTCGGCGTCGAGGATCGCCACGAGCGACACCTCGGGCAGGTCGAGGCCCTCACGCAGCAGGTTGATGCCGACGAGGACGTCGAAGATGCCGGTGCGCAGCTCGCGGAGCAGCTCGACGCGGCGCAGGGTGTCGACCTCGCTGTGCAGGTACCGGACCCGGATCCCCTTGTCGAGCAGGTAGTCCGTGAGGTCCTCGGCCATCTTCTTCGTGAGGGTCGTGACGAGGACGCGCTCGTTGCGCTTCGTGCGTTCCTGGATCTCGTGCATGAGGTCGTCGATCTGGCCCTTGGTCGGCTTGAGCACGACCTCGGGGTCGACGAGACCGGTGGGGCGGATGATCTGCTCGACCGGTGGCCCGGACTTGGCCATCTCGTACTCGCCGGGCGTGGCCGACAGGTAGATCGTCTGGCCGATCCGCTCGAGGAACTCCTCCCACTTCAGCGGCCGGTTGTCCATGGCGCTCGGCAGCCGGAAGCCGTGCTCGACGAGCATCCGCTTGCGCGACATGTCGCCCTCGTACATGGCCCCGATCTGCGGGACGGTCTGGTGCGACTCGTCGAGCACGAGGAGGAAGTCCTCGGGGAAGTAGTCGAGCAGGCAGTTCGGCGCCGAGCCCGACGTGCGGCCGTCGATGTGGCGGCTGTAGTTCTCGATGCCGTTGCAGAACCCGACCTGGCGCATCATCTCGACGTCGTAGGTCGTGCGCATGCGCAGCCGCTGGGCCTCGAGGAGCTTGCCCTGCTTCTCGAAGCGGGCCAGCTGGTCCTCGAGCTCGAGCTCGATGCCGCGGATGGCGCGCTCCATCCGCTCCGGGCCGGCGACGTAGTGCGAGGCCGGGAAGACGTACATCTCCGTCTCCTCGGCGACGACCTCGCCGGTGACCGGGTGCAGCGTGTAGATGCGCTCGATCTCGTCGCCGAAGAACTCGATGCGGACCGCGAGCTCCTCGTACACCGGGATGATCTCCACGGTGTCGCCACGGACGCGGAACGTGCCGCGCGTGAAGGCGAGGTCGTTGCGGGTGTACTGCATCTCGACGAAGCGGCGCAGCAGGTCGTCGCGGACGATCTCCTGGCCCACCTTGAGCCGGGCCATCCGGTCGACGTACTCCTGCGGCGTGCCGAGGCCGTAGATGCAGGACACGGACGCGACGACGATGACGTCGCGACGCGTCAGCAGCGAGTTGGTGGCCGAGTGCCGCAGCCGCTCGACCTCGTCGTTGACCGAGGAGTCCTTCTCGATGTAGGTGTCGGTCTGCGGGATGTACGCCTCGGGCTGGTAGTAGTCGTAGTAGCTGACGAAGTACTCGACGGCGTTGTTCGGCAGCAGCTCGCGGAACTCGTTGGCCAGCTGCGCGGCGAGGGTCTTGTTCGGCGCCATGACGAGCGTCGGGCGCTGGACCTGCTCGATGAGCCACGCCGTGGTGGCCGACTTGCCGGTACCGGTGGCACCGAGCAGGACGGTGTCGGTGTCGCCCGCCCTGACCCGGCGCGCGAGCTCGGCGATGGCCGTGGGCTGGTCGCCGCTCGGGGTGTACTCGGAGATCACCTCGAAGGGTGCCACCGTGCGCTGCAGGTCGGTCGTCGGACGCATGGCTCAACCGTACGTCCGACGACCGACAGCGCCCACTCGCGCCCGCTCCCGCACCACCGGCCGCCTACTGCTCCCAGACGTGGGCGGGCCGCAGCTCGACGGTGTCGCCCGGCCCGGCGAACCGCACGGCCAGCTCCTCGGCCCGCTCCCGCGAGGCGACGTCGAGCAGGAAGAAGCCGGCGAGGTGCTCCTTGGCCTCGGCGTAGGGGCCGTCCGTCGCGACCGCGCCGGCCGCGTCCCAGCGGTAGAGCCGGGCCGACGCAGGGTCCCCGAGCGCCTCGCCGCCTGTGAGCTCGCCGCTCGCCGAGAGCTCCCGGAGCATCTCGTCGAAGGCGGCCCCGTCGCGCTCGCGTTCCTCCTGCGGCCGCGCGAGCGCCTCGGCCACGAAGTCGCCGGTCGGGTGGCCCCACGGCTGCGGGTTGGAGTGGATGAGGATGACGTACTTCACGGTTCGGTCCCTTCGGTCGCGGGCGGCCGGTCCGCCGCCTCGGAGGGGACGTCGGAGCCGGGTACCCACTCTCGACGTCACGGCACGCGGTTGGTCCACTCCGGCGTCGCGAACTTCGTGTCGACGAGGCGCCGGGCCTCGGCGAGCTCGCCCTCGGTGTAGTCGGACGGGGTGCTCCGGTACCGGCGCGAGAACGACGCGGCGAACGCGTCGAGGATCGCCTCGCGCGACAGGCCGGTCTGGCTCCGCATCGGGTCGACCCGCTTGTTCGCCGACCGGTGGCCCTTGTCGCTCATCTTCTCCCGACCGATGCGCAGCACCTCGAGCATCTTGTCGGCGTCGATGTCGTAGGACATCGTCACGTGGTGCAGGGCGGTGCCGTCGGCGAAGCGCTTCTGCGCGGCCCCGCCGATCTTGCCGGCCTCGCTCGCGATGTCGTTGAGCGGCACGAAGTGCGCCCGGACGCCCACCTCCTCGAGCGCGCCGATGACCCACTCGTCGAGGAAGGAGTAGGACCGCTCGAAGCTCAGGCCCTCGACGAGCGACCCGGGCACGACGAGCGAGTACGTGATGCAGTTGCCCGGCTCCATGAACATCGCGCCGCCGCCGGA
>JAEWFB010000143.1 GCA_023389095.1 Actinomycetes bacterium | reverse complement strand
TAGCACATGAGCCCGGCGAACCCCTCGCGCGCCAGGGCCCGCTCGATGAGCGCGCGGCAGCGCAGCGACTTCGTGGCCACGCGGATCGGCAGCCTGCCCGCCAGCTCGACGAGCGTCGAGGCGTTGGCGTCGAAGGCGTCGACGTCGACGACCGCGAGGGGGTAGGCCAGGCCGGCCGTGGCGGCCGACAGCCGCGACGCGGTGAGCCGGCCCCGTGGCGCGGCGGCGGACGGTGAGGGCTGGCCGCTCATGAACGCACCCTACCCAGCGTCAGCTCGCCATCGCCCGTGACGTCACCCCGCGCGCTCGACGACCGACAGGGCCAGGGCCTGCAGCGCGGACTTGGCGGCGCTGTCGGGCAGCGGGTCGAGCAGGGCCTGCGCGTCGCGCGCCACGGCGAAGGTCTCCTCGCGGGCCTGCCGGAGGCCGGGGTGCGCCCGCAGCAGCGTGAGGGCCTCGGCGACGCCGGCGTCGTCCTGGGACAGGTCGGCGTCGAGCAGCTCGAGCAGGCGGGCGTCCTCGGCCCGGGACGGGTCGGCCAGCGACCGGGCCCGGAGCACCGCCAGCGTGTCGACGCCCTCGCGCAGGTCGGTGCCCGGCAGCTTGCCGGAGTCCCCCGACTCGGACTCGATGTCGATGAGGTCGTCGGCCAGCTGGAAGGCGATGCCGACCTTCTCGCCGTAGAGGCGCAGCGTCTCGGCCGTCTCGGCGGAGCCGCCGCTGAACATGACCCCGTAGCGTCCGGCCGTCGCGATGAGCACACCGGTCTTGTCGGCGAGGACGCCGAGGTAGTAGTCGACCGGGTCGACTCCCTCGGGGCAGTCACGGTCGTCGCGGATCTGCCCGGCACACAGCCGCACGAACGTCTGCGCCTGGATGAGCACCGCCTCGGCACCGAGCCCGGCCACCAGCTCGGAGGCCTTGCCGAAGAGCAGGTCACCGACGAGGATCGCCGTCGAGTTGCCGAAGGCGACGTTGGCCGAGGTGACGCCGCGACGCATCCGGCCCTCGTCCATGACGTCGTCGTGGTAGAGCGAGGCGAGGTGGGTCAGCTCGACCCCCGCCGCGGCCCGCACGACGTCGTCGTTGATGCCCTCGCCGAGCTCGGCTGCCAGCAGCGTCAGCAGCGGTCGGAACCGCTTGCCACCGGCCTCGAGCAGGTGGCCCGAGGCCTGCGCGATGAACGGGTCGTCGTGGTCGACCACCTCGTGCAGGAGGGCGTCGACCCGCTCGAGCCCGTCGCGCAGCGTCTCCGCGAGCTCGGGCGTGACCCCCGGGATCCCGAGGACCGGCGGCGTGGCGTGCGTCGTCATCGGCCGCCGCTCACCGCACGAACTGCGAGGCGCGGTCGGCGAGGTCGAGCAGCGCCGACGGCAGCACACCGAGGGCGAGCGTCACGAGCGTGCCGACCGCGATCGAGAACGTCGTGGTGACCGACGGGGTCACGACCTCGACCGAGTCGTCGGGCGCCTCGCTGAAGAACATGAGGACGATGACGCGCGCGTAGACGAACACCGTGATCGCGCTGCAGAGCACACCGACGACGACCAGGACCGTGCCGGTGGCACCCCCCGTCGCGACGGCTGCGGCGAACACGCCGAACTTCGACACGAAGCCGCTCGTCAGCGGGATGCCCGCGAAGGCGAGCATGAGGAAGGCGAACGCGGAGCCGACCACCGGGTGCCGACGGCCGATGCCGGCCCACTGCGACAGGTGGGTGGCCTCGGTGCCGTTCTGGCGCACGAGCGAGACGATGGCGAAGGCCGCGATCGTCGAGAAGCCGTAGGCGACGAGGTAGAAGAGCACCGAGCCGACGCCGGCGCGATCGAAGGCGAGGACGCCGACGAGGATGAAGCCGGCGTGCGCGATCGAGGAGTAGGCGAGCAGCCGCTTGACGTCGGTCTGGGTGACGGACAGGACCGAACCGACGACCATCGTCAGCAGCGCGACGATGACGATCGCGTTCTGCCACTCCCACCGCGCGGTGTCGAGGCCGACGTAGGCCAGGCGCAGGATCGCGCCGAAGGCCGCGGCCTTCGTGCACGCCGCCATGAAGCCGGTGACCGGCGTCGGGGCGCCCTGGTACACGTCGGGCGTCCACGCGTGGAACGGCACCGCACCGACCTTGAACAGCAGGCCGACGAGCACGAGGAACGCGCCCGGCAGGAGCAGGCCGTTCATCTCGATCGGACCGGTGGCCACCGCCTTGGAGAGGTCGCCGAAGTACACCGAGCCCGAGTAGCCGTAGAGCAGCGCCGTGCCGAAGAGGAAGAAGGCCGAGCTGAACGCGCCGAGGAGGAAGTACTTGAGCGAGGCCTCCTGCGAGAGCAGGCGACGGCGCCGGGCCAGGCCCGAGAGGATGTAGAGCGGCAGCGAGAGCACCTCGAGGGCCACGAACATCCCGATGAGGTCGTTGGTCGCCGGGAAGAGCATCATGCCGACGATCGCGAACATCGTCAGCGGGAACACCTCGGAGGTCAGCGCCCCCGCCCGGGCCGCGGCCGTCTCGTACGGCGAACCCGGCGTCGAGGCGCCGCTCGGGGTGAACGCGTCGGGACCGGTGCCACCGAAGCGCTCGGCCATGGTGAGGACGCCGAGGATGCCCATGAGGACGATCGCGCCCTGCATGAACAGGGCCGGGCCGTCGACGGCGAGCGCGAACAGCTGGTGGTTGGTCGCGCCGTCGGTCAGGCCCATCGTCAGGCCCTCGTGGCCGGCGGCGACGACGACGGCGACCGCCGCGGCGACGAGGCCGGCGACCGCGAGCGTCACCTGCGTCACGTGGCGGCTCGAGCGCGGCGCGAACGCCTCGACAAGGACGCCGACGAGGCCCGTGCCGAACACGATGAGCATCGGCAGGATGGCCAGGTAGTCGACGTTCGACTGCTGGAACGCGGCCGGAAGCGTGGTCAGCGCCAGCGGGGCGGCGGCGGTCACTTCGAGCTCCCTTCGGCCAGCGTGCCGGCCGGGTTGACGGACGGATCGGCGGTCTTGACGACGGTGAGCGTCTTGTCGACGGCCGGGTTGATGACGTTGAGCGCCAGGTTCGGGTAGAAGCCGAGCACGAGGAAGGCCGCGATGATCGGGACGGCGACGATCTTCTCGCGCGTCGTCAGGTCGCGGACGAGGGACAGCCCCCGTCGGCCCTGCTCGTCGAGCCGGGCGTGCTCGCGCTCACCGACGATGCCCTCGGGCTTCGGGCCGGTCATGACCCGCTTGTACATGAGCAGGATGTAGAGCGCCGCGAGGATGATGCCGGTGGTCGCGATGACCGCCGCGGCCGGCTGCGTCGGGAAGCTGCCGACGAGCACGAGGAACTCCGACACGAAGGTGGACAGGCCCGGCAGCGCGAGGCCCGACAGGCCCGCGACGAGGAAGATCCCCGCCAGGCCCGGCGTGACCCGCTGCCACCCACCGAAGTCGGGGATGCGCTTGCTGCCCCGGCGCCGCACGAGCATCGCGGCGAAGAGGAACAGCGCCGCTGTCGAGAACCCGTGGTTGACCATGTAGAGGTTCGAGCCGGCGTTGCCGGTCGAGGTGAAGGCGAAGATGCCGAGCACGATGAAGCCGAAGTGGCTGATCGACGTGTACGAGATGAGTCGCATCATGTCGGTCTGGCCGATGGCGAGCAGCGCGCCGTAGATGATCGAGATGACTGCCAGGACGATGACGACGGGCGTCGCCCACCGGCTCGCCTCCGGGAACAGCTGGAGGCAGAACCGGATCATCCCGAACGTGCCGACCTTGTCGAGGACGCCGACGAGCAGCGTCGCCGTGGCCGGCGTCGACTCGGTGGCGGCGTCCGGCAGCCACGTGTGCACCGGGACCATCGGGGCCTTGACCGCGAAGGCGAGGAAGAAGCCGACGAAGAGCAGGCGCTCGGTGGTCGGGTCCATGTGCAGGCCGGTGAGGCGCTCGACGAGGAAGCCCTCGGCGCCGCCCGGCCCCTGGATGCCCAGGCCGATGACGGCCACGAGCATGACGAGGCCGCCGGCGAGGGAGAAGAGCAGGAACTTCATGGCCGCGTACTGCCGGCGCGGGCCGCCGAAGCGCCCGATGAGGAAGTACACGGGGATGAGCATCGCCTCGAAGAAGACGTAGAAGAGGAACACGTCGGTGGCCGCGAAGACCCCGACCATGAACGTCTCGAGGACGAG
>JAEWFB010000098.1 GCA_023389095.1 Actinomycetes bacterium | reverse complement strand
GGGCGACGCCGGCCTCCTCGCAGGCCCGGGCGATGCCACCGACGATCGCGGCGATCCGCTCGGGCACGACCTTGCCGGTGGCGATGTAGTCGGTCATGATGAGCGGCTCGGCCCCGCAGACGACGATGTCGTCGACGACCATGCCGACGAGGTCGAAGCCGATGGTGTCGTGGCGGTCCAGGGCCTGCGCGATCGCGACCTTGGTGCCGACGCCGTCGGTGCTCGTGGCGAGGATCGGGCGGGTCATCCGCGCGATGGCGCTCGCGTCGAACATGCCCGCGAAGCCGCCGAGCCCTCCGACCACCTCGGGTCGGGTCGCGCGCCGCACCGACTCCTTCATCAGCTCGACGGCCTTGTCACCCGCCTCGACGTCCACTCCGGCTGAGGCATACGTGATGGGGGCGTCGCTCACGGGCCCAGCCTACCGGCGCCCGTACACACCCCCCGACGCCGTCCGCCCGCCCCCCTCCCCGGTTCGATGTATTCCGCGGTCACGGGTGACCGCGGAACACATCGAACCGACGAGGGAGGCGTCCACAGGTGGGGCGCTCTGTCCTCCCTCATCCACAGGTCGACAGCCTTCGGGTGACCGCCAACTCCTCCACGCCCGACGCTCCAACCATGGATCGCACGCGTCTGGCCCATGCCCGCGAGCTCGCCGAGGACCAAGGTGGCGTGGTGTCGCGGCGGCAGCTGCAAGCCGCGGGAATCACCGAGATCCACATCCGGCGGGCGGTCGAGTCGGGTCGTTGGACCACTCACGGTAGGCAGACCATCGCGGTGCATACGGGCCGACTCGACGACGAGGCACGGCGATGGCGAGCCGTCTGGGAGGTCGGCGCGTCGATCGCAGCCATCGATGGGGTGACCGCCCTGCAGGCGGCCGGGCTCACGGGGTTCACCGACGGGCGTATCCACGTGTCGGCGAAGCACAACCACAACACCAGCCCGTTGTCCGGCGTTGTCATCCACAAGGTGATCCGCAGGGTGCCCGGCGAGCTGCTGGATCGAGGGCTACCCCGTACCAGGCCCGCTGTTGCAGCAATCCGAGCGGCGCACTGGGCGGTGTCAGACCGGCAGGCGGCTCTCGTCCTGCTCATGACCGTCCAGCAGAAGCTGACGACGCCATCACTCCTCGCAGCCACGCAGAGGTCGGTGCGCGGGCGGAAGCGTCGGGCCTTCGTGCGGTCCATCGTTCGCGACATCGCCTTCGGCATCGAGTCCCTCGGCGAGCTGGACTTCGCGCTGAGGTGTCGACAACGCGGTCTCCCGGAGCCGAGCCGTCAGGTCGTGCGCCACGGACCCAGCGGCCGGATCTACCTCGACGTCCGATGGGACTGCTGTGGCCTTGTCGTGGAGGTCGACGGGGCCCACCATCGCGAAGGGCTCAACGTCATGCTCGACAACGTGCGTCAGAACGACGTCGTCCTGGCCGGCGACCGCGTGCTGCGCATCGACGTCATCGGCCTGCGTCTCGAGCCCGACCGTTTCCTCGACCAGGTCGCCGTCGGACATCGCCACCAACAGCCTCGGTTCGATGTATTGCGCGGTCACGGGTGACCGCCGAATACATCGAACCGGGTGGGTGGCGGGAGAGGGTGGGAGGCGCGAGGGGGTGGGACCGGGCGTCAGGGGTGCTGGAGGGCGTTCTCGCCGCCGGCGGAGACGCCGAGCGTGACGCCCTCGACGTCGACGGACCGGTCGTGGCCGGTGCGCACCGTCAGCGGGAGGGTCTCGAGCACGTGCTTGCCGATCTGGCCGTCCTCGGGCAGCTCGATCGGGTACCGGCCGGTGAAGCAGGCCGTGCACAGCTGCTCGCGCGGCTGGTCGGTGGCCCCGATCATGCCCTCCTCGGAGATGTAGCCGAGGGAGTCGGCGCCGATCGAGGCCCGGATCTCCTCGGTGCCGAGGCCGGTGGCGATGAGCTCGGCACGCGTCGCGAAGTCGATGCCGTAGAAGCACGGCCACTGCACGGGGGGCGAGGAGATGCGCACGTGGACCTCGGCGGCGCCGGCCTCGCGGAGCATCCGGATCTGCGCCCGCTGGGTGTTGCCCCGCACGATCGAGTCGTCGACGACGACGAGGCGCTTGCCGCGGATCGTGTGCTCGAGCGGGTTGAGCTTGAGCCGGATGCCGAGCTGGCGCAGCGTCTGCGACGGCTGGATGAAGGTGCGTCCGACGTAGGCGTTCTTGACGAAGCCCTGCCCGAACGGGATGCCGGACTCCTGCGAGTAGCCCACGGCCGCAGGCACGCCCGACTCGGGGACGCCGATGACGAGGTCGGCGTCGACGGCGTGCTCGCGGGCCAGGACGCGGCCCATCTCGACGCGCGCCTCGTGCACGACGCGGCCGCGGATCACGGCGTCGGGACGCGCGAGGTAGACGTACTCGAAGACGCAGCCCTTCGGCTGGGGCTCGGCGAACTTGTGCGAGCGCAGGCCGTTCTCGTCGATGGCGATGAGCTCGCCGGGCTCGACCTCGCGGATGACGGACGCGCCGATGGTCTGCAGCGCGGCGGTCTCGGAGGCGACGACCCAGCCGCGCTCGAGGCGGCCGAGCGCGAGCGGTCGGACACCCCACGGGTCGCGGGCCGCGTAGAGGGTCTGCTCGTCCATGAAGACGAACGAGAAGGCGCCGCGCAGCTTCGGCAGCAGCTCGAGGGCGGCCTGCTCGGGGGTGCGGTCCTCGTCGGCGGACAGCAGCGTCGTGACGAGGGCGGTGTCGGACGTGTTGCCGCGGGCGAGCTCACCCGTGACGCGGCTGCCGCCGAAGTGCTCGTCGACGAGGGCGCGCAGCTCGACGGTGTTGATGAGGTTGCCGTTGTGGGCCAGGGCCAGCGTGCTGTGCCCCGTGCCGCCGAGGGTCGGCTGCGCGTTCTCCCACGTCGACCCGCCGGTCGTCGAGTAGCGGGTGTGGCCGATGGCGAGGTGCCCGCGCAGCGAGCTGAGGGCGGTCTCGTCGAAGACCTGGCTCACGAGGCCCATGTCCTTGTAGACGAGGATCTTCTCGCCGTCGCCGGTGGCGATGCCCGCCGACTCCTGCCCCCGGTGCTGCAGCGCATAGAGCCCGAAGTACGTCAGCTTCGCGACGTCCTCTCCCGGGGCCCAGACGCCGAAGACCCCGCAGGCATCCTGCGGGCCCTTCTCGCCGGGGATGAGGTCATGGTTCAGTCGACCGTCGCCGCGTGCCACGGGGCCAGTGTCGCACAGGCCCGGGGGTCGTCCCGACGCGTCCCACCCCGGCGAGCGTCACCCTCCCGAGCCCCGACGCGTCCCGCGCGGGCGCGCTCAGCCCGCGGGCCGGCCCAGCGGGAGCGTCGCGAGGACCTCGTAGCGCGGCCGGTGGCCGCGACCCTCGCCGAGGTGCGACTCGACGAGCACGACCTCGTCGGCGCGCCACGTCGGGCCCTCGTAGGCGTCGAAGGTGCGCAGCCAGCGGGTCGCCTCGGCCGGCCGCGGGAAGCGTCCGAGCGTCACGTGCGGGTGGAAGCGGGTGCCGTCGGGGGTGGCACCGACGCCGTTCGCGGCGCCGCGCGTGGCCCGGGCCAGGGCCGTGAGGTCGCCGTGCAGGACCTCGACACCGGCCCACAGGACGCGGGCGGCGTAGGGGTTCGGGAAGGCACCGGCCCCGGAGAGCCGCAGCACGAGCGGGTCACGGCGCGACGCGACGGCGGCCAGGGCGTCGGTGAGGTCGTCGAGGCTGCGCTCGGCCACCGCGCCGAGGAAGGCGAGCGTGACGTGCCACTGGTGCCGGTCGGTCCAGCGCAGCTCGAGACCGGCCTCACGGCGGGGCTCCACGTGGGTGGCGAGGTGCTCGAGCGCGTCGTCGGGCGGGACGAGCGCGACGAAGAGCCTCACGACGTGGTCGAGGCGGCCGCGGCCGCCGACGTGTCGAGGGCCGCCCCCGAGGCCAGCAGCCCGTCGACGTCGGGAACTCCCCACGCGCTCAGTGCGGCCCGGGTGTCGGCACCGACCGGCGAGGGCGGGGTGGTCAGCGAGGCCGGCGTTCGGGAGAACCGGGGCGCCGGTGCCGGTTGCACGACGCCGTGGTGCTCGACGTACGTGCCGCGCGCGGCCAGGTGGGGGTGGGCGGGCGCCTCGGCGTAGGACAGCACCGGCTCGACGCAGGCGTCGGTGCCCTCGAAGAGCGCGGTCCACGCGTCGCGGGTACGGGTGCGGAACGTGTCGGCGAGGAGGGCGCGCAGCGCCGGCCACTCGCTCGGGTCGAGGCGGTCCGGCGCGGCGTCGGTCAGGCCGAGCAGTGCGAGGAACGTGTCGTAGAAGCCCTGTTCGAGCGGGCCGACGGCCATCCAGCCGGCGTCGCTCGTCTCGTAGACGTCGTAGAACGGGGCGCCGGTGTCGAGGAGGTTGGTGCCGCGGCGGTCGCTCCACAGCCCGGCCCCGACGAGGCCGAGGACGAGCGAGGACACGTGCGCCGTGCCGTCGACGATCGCGGCGTCGACGACCTGCCCCTGCCCGCTCGTGCGCGCCTCGAGCAGGGCCGCGAGGACGCCGACGACGAGGTAGAGCGCGCCGCCGCCGAAGTCGCCGACGAGGTTGACCGGCACCTGCGGCGGCCCGTCGGCCCTGCCGATGGCCCCGAGCGCCCCGGTGATCGCGATGTAGCCGATGTCGTGACCCGCTGCCTGCGCGAGCGGGCCGTCCTGGCCCCAGCCGGTCATCCGCCCGTAGACGAGCCGCGGGTTGCGCTCGAGGCACGGGTCGGGGCCGAGGCCGAGGCGCTCGGCGACGCCGGGGCGGTAGCCCTCGACGAGCACGTCGGCCTGCTCGACGAGGTGCAGCGCGGCGGCGAGGCCATCGGGGTGCTTGAGGTCGAGCGCGACCGAGGGGCGGCCGCGCCGGAGCAGGTCGTGCTCGGGCTCGAGCGGCACGGGTAGTGGCGACAGGCCGGGGCGGTCGACGCGGATGACGTCGGCCCCGAGGTCGGCCAGCAGCATCGCCGCGAACGGCGCGGGGCCGATGCCGGCCAGCTCGACGACACGGATGCCGGCGAGGGGCCCTCCGCGCGGCGCCGGGCTCACGAGCCGTCGCGGCCCGTGCGGTCGAGCAGGAGCGCGATGATGCCCGCCAGACCGGCACCGAGGAAGACGCCGAGCGCCCCGAGGAAGAGGACGGCGGTTCCGACGTCGTAGGACTTGACCACCGAGTAGCTCGGCCCCCCCGGCTCGCGCAGGCCGATGAAGACCCCGACGACGAGCCCGACGAGGGCCCCGGTGACGAGGAAGCGCTTGAAGTTCGGGGTGCGGGGGACGTCGGGACTCACGGTCACAGCGTAAGCGAGCGCAACGGCAGCAGGCCGTCGAGGTGGGCGCGCTGGCCGCTCGCGCGGACCCGGGCGGCGTCGACGGCGTCGTCCCAGGAGAGGTCCCCGACGGCGAGCCGCAGCCACGTGTCGGCGTCGGTCTCGATGACGTTGGGCGGGGTGCCGCGGCGGTGCACCGGGCCCTCGATGCACTGGGCCGCGCCGAACGGCGGCACGCGGACCTCGACGGTGCGTCCCGGGGCGACGGTGGCGAGCTCCTCGAGCGTGTAGCGCACGGCGGTGGCGAGGGTCTCGCGGTCGGCCGCGAAGTCGGCGGCGCGGCAGGCCTGCAGTGCGGCCCGACCCGCGTCGACCGGGGTGCGTCGGCGTGGCGGCATGGGCGGCAGCCTAGCCCCGCCCACCGACGCCGACCGACGCGTCGGCACGGACGCCGGGGACGCCGGGGACGCCGGGGACACCGGGGACGCCGGGGACGCCGGGACGCGGGTCAGCGCAGGCGCGGGATGACGTCGGCGACGACGGCCTCGAGGACCGACCGGTCGCCGCGGTACGGCTCGGTGGCGCGCGGCCAGTGCGTGATGACGTCGGTGAAGCCGAGGTCGGCGGCGCGGCCGACGGCGTCCTCGAAGGCGTCGACGCTGGTCAGCGAGAACGTCGGGGCGCTGTCGAGGTTGAGGTAACGGTCGAGGCTGCCCGGCTCGCGACCCGTCGCCCCGAGCGTCTCCTCGACGACGCGGCAGTGGCCGGCCACGAGCGCCCACCACTCGGCGTCGGTGTCGGCGCTGCCGCCGTAGGTCATCCACGCGTCGCCGCGGTGCACCGCGAGCCGGATGGAGCGCGGCCCGTTGGCGGCGATGACGAGCGGCACCCGGTGGCCCTCGGGCAGGCCGCGCACCGGGCCGGGCCGCGTCTGGACGTCGCGGGCCGAGTAGAACCGGCCGTCGGCGGAGACGCGGCTCTCGCGGAGCAGCCGGTCGAGCAGGTCGGTGAACTCGTGGAAGCGCGCGACCCGCTCCTTGAGCGGCAGGTCGGCGCCGGTGATGCGCGAGTCGAGGTCGCCGCCCGTGCCGACGCCGAGGAGGAAGCGGCCTCCCGAGATGTCGTCGAGGGCGAGGACCTCACGCATGAACTGCACCGGGTGGTGGTTGTTCGGCGAGGACACGAACGTGCCGAGGCGCGCCCTCGAGGTCACGGCGGCGGCCGCGGCGAGCGTCGGCACCGCGGCGAACCACGGCGACTCGGGCAGGCCGCCCCACGTGATGTGGTCGAAGGTCCAGAGGTGGTCGAAGCCCATCGCGTCGGCCTCGCGCCACATCGGCTCGGCGACGGACCAGGCGTGCTCGGGCAGGATCGCGAGACCGAAGCGCATGCCCCGACGGTAGT
>JAEWFB010000676.1 GCA_023389095.1 Actinomycetes bacterium | reverse complement strand
GTCGTAGACACTCTGCGCCGCGCCGACGTAGACCGCCGTGATGGCCAGCTGGTTGCCGACGAAGCTGCCCCGGCTGCACTGCAACATCTTCACGAACGCGCCGGGCACGGTGAGCGCCTCGTCGGCCGGGATGAAGACGTCGTCGAGCCGGATGCCGTGGTTGGCCGAGCCGCGCATGCCGATGCCGTCCCAGCTCGGCCGTGAGGCGACCCCTGCGGCATCTCGGGGCACGAGGAACAGTGCCAGCCCGTCCGCTGTCTCGTGCCCGGCGAGCCGGGCGGTGACCAGGTAGGTGTCGGCGACGCCGGTGGCGCAGCCGAACGACTTCTCGCCGCTGAGCGACCAGCCGTCGACGCCGTCGCGACTGGCCGGGGTGGCGGTGGTGGAGATGGCGATGTTGGCCGACGAGCTCTTCACCGCCTCGCTGGCGAAGTTGGCCAGCCACACCCCACCGGCCATCCGGGTCAGCACCTTCTCGGCGAAGGCCCGCACGGCGGGGACGTCGTCGTCGTCGAAGAGGCCGCGTTCGATCGCCTCCAGCGGCAGCAGGCCCCGGGAGGCGCTGGTGTTGTGGAAGAAGAAGGCCAACGCCGTCGACGGGCACGCGCTGCCCATCGCGAAGGTGGCGGCGGCGAGGTCGCGCAGGCCGCCGCCGAGGCCGCCGTACTCCTGCGGAACCACCAGGCCGAGCAGCCCGGCATCGCGCAGCAGCGCGACGTGCGCGGCGGGGAACATCCCGTCGGCGTCGGCCTGCGCGGCGGCGGCCCGCAGCGCGGGCAGCACCTTCTCCACCCGGGCCGCACGATCCTGCTCGGCCGGGGTGAGGTCGTCGATGAGCCGTCCGCCGGTGGACATGTGGGTCACTCCTCTGGGTTGGTGGCGGGGAGCCGGGGACAGGACACCCCGAGTTGACGGGCGAGGAAGACCAGGTCGCGGGTGCGCAGGGCGTCCGCTCGTCCGCTGAGGGTGGTGTCGAAGCCGGTGACCCCGCTCTTCATCGCGACCGTGGCGTTGACCAGGCCGAGCCCGCGCTGGGTCCGCAGCCGCACCCGAAGTGAGGCGCGGCGGGCGCGTACGGTGGCGTCGGCGAGCACTGCCCGCACCTGCACCGGGCTGGCGTCGGCCTTCTCGACCAGGGTGACGGCGGTGTGCCCGGCACGCAGCAACTGGTCCAGCTCGGCGAGGGTGGCATCCTCGCCGCCGGGCCGGAAGGCGTCGGCGATCATCGGGCCGGGCGTTGCCCGCACCGTGAAGCCGGCCATCGCCAAAGTGTTCGCGCGCAGGCGGGAGAGCCGGCCCCCGATCGCGATGTCGATTCTCTCCGGCAGTGGGTCGGCGAGCTGGCTCCACACGCTGGAGTGGAACAGCAACGGGGCGCCGACCCGGGGGGTGCTCGCGGCGAGCACCTCGCCGACGAAGATCGTGTGGTCGCCGCCGGGGTAGGCATGCACGACCCGGCAGTCCAACCAGGCGGTCGCGTCGGCCAGGACCGGGCAACCGGTCTCGGCGTGCGCCCAGTCCAACCCGGCGAAGCGGTCGGTGATCTCGGGGCGCATGCCGGCGAAGCGCTGGCCGATGCCGGCCTGGCCCTTGCCGAGGAAGCTGATCGCGAAGACGCCGGCCCGCTCCACCAGGGCGTGGCTGGGAAGGTGGACGCCCAGGCAGACGGAGACCAGCGGCGGGTTGAGGCTGACCGAGGAGAACGAGCTCGCCGTCATGCCGTGCGGCCGGCCGTCGACGACAGTGGTCACGACACCGACGCCACTGGGCCACTGGGCGAGCGCCGAGCGGAACGTGATGCTGTCGACCGACACTGGCAGGCTCTCCGTTTCGCATCAGGAAACGCCGTTACCAGAAACGTAACGAGGGGTGGTGTCCCGTGTCAACCGCCGTTTGGTCCGGGCGGCCGGCGACACCCGGGACACGCTGTTTCGCTGGGCGGAATCGAGCGACCTACACTGCTCGGGAGACCGGACAAAAACGAACAGCGCTGTGGAGGACCACCCATGACCAATCGGACATCCGCGGTGACGGCGCCGGCCGTTGCGGAGGACGGCGACGGCCAGTCCCGCTCGATCGCGGCGGTCGAGCGGGCGATGGACGTGCTGCTCTACTTCGGGCGCAGCGGACGACCGGACCTGGGTGTCACCGAGATCGCGACCGCGCTGGGCCTGACCAAGGCCGCCGTGCACCGCATCCTCACGGCGTTGCGCAGCCGGGATCTGATCATCGTCGACCCGAGCACCCGTCGCTACGCACTGGGCCACGCGGCCGTCACGCTCGGCCGGGCCTACCTGGCCCGCACCGACCTGCGCGCGATGGCCGGTCCGGAGCTGCGCGCGCTGGCGGCCCAGACGGGCGAGACCGCCACGCTGTCGCTGCGCCGGGGCGACACCCGGCTGTACGTCGACCAGGTGGTGCCCGAGCACGAGCTGCGGCTGGACGTCAACATCGGCATCCCGTACCCGCTGCACGCCGGCAGTTCGTCAAAGGCGTTCCTGGCCTTCGTCGCCGAGGACGAGTTCGACGCCTACCTGGAGCGGCACCGGCTCGTCGAGGTCACCGACCGCACCATCACCGACCCTGCGAAGCTGCGCAAGGAGATGGCGGCCATCCGCAAGCGCGGCTATGCCACCTCGCGCGGCGAACGCCAGCCCGGCGCGACGTCGATCGCGGCACCGGTCTACGACCACGACGGGCACGTGGTGGCGGTCGTCAGCGTGGCCGGGCCGGTCGGGCGGTTCAAGCCGGACTCGCCCGAGCTGGCGAAGTCGCTACTGGAGGCGACCGGCCGGATCTCCGCTCAGCTCGGTTACAGCGGCACCTGACCGACCTGCCCGGGTCACAGCGCCGCGAGCGGCTTCAGCACGCCGAGCGCCGCGGCGGCCAGCACGCTGCCCCAGATGCCCCACACGTAGGGCAGGCAGCCGTCGATCGCCCGCCGCAGCGTGCGCTCCACCTCCGGCGTGGAGCCGGTCGTCATCAGGGTGCCGAAGGCCGGTCCGAACGGGCGCAGGGTGAGCCGGATGCCCAGTCCGCAGGCGATCGCGACGCTGTAGAGCAGGATCTTGCCGCCCAGCCACCTCGGGTTGGTGTCCACGCCGAACGGTGCGGCGGCGAAGAGCGTGTAGAGCGCGGTCCCGGCCAGGCCGGCGATCAGCACGATCCGGACCGTCCAGTCCGCCCGGCGTACCCACCGGTGGTGGCCCGGGCGGTGGTGGTCGGAGATCGTGGCGGCCAGCCACGCCGCCGCGAACACCCAGACCAGTGCGACGATCGGCCAGCCGAACGGGTTGATTCCGAAGACCCGCGCGCCGTGCGGGTCCAGCGCCATCAGCGTGACGCCGCTGGGTAGGAAGAGCACCAGGCAGATCTTGGGCCCCAGGTCGAGCCCGCCCATGATCTTCAGCGCGGTGGCCCGGGCGGCCGGAGTGAGGTCGGGCTTGAGGACGAACCGGCTCGACCAGAAGACCCCGAGATCTCCGCCCAGCCAGAAGACGAAGAGCACGATGTGCAGCAGAATCCACCAGCCGTGCGGGTGCGGTCCCATGAAGCCTCCTTGACGCCTCGATCATTAATGGAAACACTGTATTCGCAGTCGAAACAATGGCCGCATCGCCGGGGCGTTGTCGAGCGGGAGGGCCCGAAGCCGTTGAGGTCGTACCTGTACGTGCCCGGGGACGCGCCCGACAAGCTGGCCAAGGC